>DASWJF010000201.1:0-6406 GCA_036397275.1 Actinomycetota bacterium | reverse complement strand
TCCTGACGGCCCATGCCGACCCGGGGGTGGAGCGGGAGGCCATCCTGGCCGGGGCCTCCGGGTTCCTGGCCAAGGGTGTGGCCCTGGAGGACCTGGTGATCGTGCTCCACGAGGCCGCGGTCACCGCCGAAGACGCACCGGGCTGAACCGTCGGCTCAGTCGTCCCGGCCCTCTTCGGGCCGGAGGTGGGGGAACAGGATCACGTCCCGGATCGAGGGGACGTCGGCCAGGATCATCAGGAGCCGGTCCACGCCGAGGCCCAGCCCGCCCGCCGGCGGCATCCCGTGCTCCAGGGCCAGCAGGAAGTCCTCGTCCACCGGATGGGTCTCCTCCTCGCCCTTCCGCCTGGCCTCGGCCTGGATCGCGAAGCTGGCCCGTTGCTCGTCGGGGTCGGACAGCTCCGAGTAGGCCGGGATGATCTCCATCCCCGCCATCACCAGGTCGAAGTGCTCGACGACCCCCGGCTCCGAGCGGTGGGGCCGGGCGAGCGGCGACACCTCACGGGGGAAGTCGCACACGAACGTGGGGTTCCACAGGTCGTGCTCCACGAGCTTCTCGAACAGCTCGAGGACGATCTTGCCCGGGCCCCATGTCGGGTGGACGTCGATGCGGTGACGCTCGGCGATCTTCCCAAGGTCGGGCCGGTCAAGCGTGACCTCTTCGCCCGTCGCCTCCGACACCGAGCCGAGCACCGTGACCCGGGGCCACTCGCCCTCCAGGTCCATGTCACGGCCCTGGTAGGCGAACTTGAGCGAGCCCCGCACGGCCTGGGCCGCCGCCCGCACCAGCCCCGTGCCGAGCTCCATCATCGTCTCGTAGTCGCCGTAGGCCTGATAGGCCTCGAGCATCGTGAACTCGGGGTTGTGGTCCCGGTCGATCCCCTCGTTCCGGAAGTTCCGGCCGATCTCGTAGACCCGCTCCAGCCCCCCGATCAGGAGCCGCTTCAGGTACAGCTCCAGGGCGATCCGCAGGTTCAGGTCGACGTCCAGCGCCCGGTGGTGCGTGACGAACGGCCGGGCGATGGCTCCTCCGGCCGTCCCGTGAAGGACCGGCGTCTCCACCTCGACGAACCCCCGCCCGTCGAGGTAGGTACGGAAGGCGTTCAGGGTCCTGGCCCGAGCCTCGACGATCCGCCGGGAGTCGAGGTCGGTGGCGAGCTGGAGGTACCGGCGACGTTGCTGGAGGTCCGGGTCGCGAAGGCCGTGCCACTTCTCCGGCCAGGGTCGCAGGGCCTTCGACAGCATCGCGAGCCGCTGCACGAAGAGGGACAGCTCGCCCTTCTTCGTGGTCCCCACACGGCCGGTAGCTCCGACGATGTCCCCCAGGTCGACCTCGTCCAGGAGCTGGAACGCGGCCGGCTCCGCGTCCCGCTCGTTGCACACCAGCTGAACGTCGGCGGATCGGTCCCGGATCACGAGGAACTTCAGCTTGCCCATGTCCCGCTTCAGGACGATCCGCCCGGCCACCGTGCGCACGTCGGGACGGAGCTCGCCGGGGCCGAGCGCGCCGAACTCCTTGCGGACGTCCTCGATGCGGTGGGGCTCGCGGACACCGAGCACGGATTCGAGGTTCAGGGCGAAGGGCTCGATCCCCTTGGCCCGCAGCCGTTCCAGGCTCTCCCGCCTGGCCCGGAGGACCTCCTGCTCCCGGAAGCCCTCCTCACTCATCCGTCCGTCGAGGGGTCCGCTCGCCGCCCCTCCCGGCCTCGTACGCCTCCGGGCGAGCTCCCCCCTCGAGCTCCCCCGGCGGCCCGACGTTCCTCTCGAAGACCAGTCGGAGCCCTTCGAGCGTCAGCCACTCGTCGTGGTGATCGACGTTTCGGCAGGAGGGGACGACGACCGGGGCCAGGCCGCCGGTGGCGACCACGGTGGCCGAGTCGCCCAGGTCGGCCCTCATCCGCTCGATGATCCCGTCCGCCTCGGCGGCGGCCCCGAACACCAGCCCCGACTGGATGGCCTCCACAGTGTTCTTGCCCAGCACCGACTTCGGCGGGTGCAGCTCGACCTGGGGCAGGCGGGCCGTGGCCGACGACAGGGCCTCGTTCGACACTTGCACCCCCGGGGCGATGGCTCCGCCCAGGAACTCCCCGTTCTCCGAGACGGCGTCGAAGGTCGTGGCGGTGCCGAAGTCGATCACGATGCACGGCCCCCCGTACCGGTGGAAGGCGGCGAGGGCGTTCACGATCCGGTCGGCCCCCACCTCTCGAGGGTTGTCGGTGAGGATGGGGATCCCGGTCCGAGTGCCGGGCTCGACCACCACCGCCGGGAAGCTGAAGTACCGCTCGGTCATCTCCCGGAGCGCTCGGGTGGACGTGGGGACCACCGAGGCGATCACCACGCCGGTGATCTGGCGGGAGAACGACAGGTCGTGTTGCTCGAGGAACCCGCCGAAGATGACCGCCAGCTCGTCGGCGGTGCGCTCGGGCTGCGTGGACATGCGCCATGACCATTTGAGCTCGGAGCCGCCGAAGACCCCGAGGACCGTATTCGTGTTTCCGACGTTGATCGCGAGCAGCACGTCCTCGTCACCTCCACCGCGAGTCGGCCCATTCTCGCCCACCAAGGGGCTTGCGACACGCTGCGGCCTCGCGACACGGGGCCGCCTCGCGTCAGGGCATCGGGAGCAGGAGGTTGTCGATGAGTCGGGTGGCGCCAAACCGGGCGGCGACCACGGCCCTGGCCGGGCGGGTGATCACTCGCACCTCCTGGAAGGCCTCCTCGTCAACGACGGCCGCGTAGTCGAGGCCCGCCTCAGGGGTGGCGCCGATCTCCCGGGCCATCGCAGCGACGAGCTTCGCCGCGTCCCGCTCGCCGGAGCGAGCCATCTGGGCCGCCTCGGACAGCGCGAGGAACAGGCAGCCGGCGGCGTCCCGTTGCTCCGGGGTGAGGTAGGCGTTCCGGGACGACATGGCCAGGCCGCCGGGCTCCCGGACGATGGGACATCCCACCACCTCGACCGGGTAGGCGAGGTCGAGCACCATCCGCCGGATCACCGCGAGCTGCTGCGCGTCCTTCTCGCCGAAGTACGACCGGGAGGCACCGATCACGTGGAACAGCTTGGCCACAACGGTGGCGACTCCACGGAAATGGCCGGGCCGGCTGGCGCCCTCCAGCCGGTCGCCGAGCGGGCCGGGGTCGACCGTCACCTCGAGCTCGCCGCCCGGGTACATCTCGTCCACGCTCGGAGCGAACACGAGGTCGACGCCGAGCTCCTCGGCCGTGGCCAGGTCTCGATCCTCGTCCCGAGGGTAACGGGCGAGGTCCTCGCCCGGGCCGAACTGGAGCGGGTTGACGAAGATCGACACCGCCACCGTGTCTCGTTCCCCAAGAGATCTGCGGATCAAGGAGAGGTGTCCCTCGTGGAACGCTCCCATCGTCGGGACGAACCCCACGCTTCGTCCGGCCGAACGCGCTGCGTCGCAAGCCTTTCGGGCCTCGGCGACGGTGCGGGTCACCTCCACCCGGCCAGGACCTCCTGCACGGCTGCGCGCTCCTCGGGTGAGAGGCGCCCGGAGCGCTCCGCGAGGTCGAGGGCCACGTCGGCCATCGCGATGTACGGACGGACCGCCGCGGGAGCGTGCCGGGCCACGGCCTCCAGGTTCCTCGCCACGGTCCCGGCGTCCCCCCGAACGGCGGGGCCGGTGAGCGCGAGTGCGGGTCCCATCGCGGCGATGTTGTCCAAGGTGGCCCGCTGGAGTGGCATGAACAGGTCGACGGGTTGGTCCATCCCTGCCTTCCGGAACAGCTCTTCGGCCAGGGCGGTCGTGGCAACCAGGTAGTTCGAGGCGAACACGGCGGCCGCGTGGTACAGGGGCTTTGCCTCGTCGGCGAGGCGGAAGGGCCGCCCCCCGACGTCCGTGGCCAGCCGTTCGCCGAGAGCGTGCGCCGGTTCGGTCAGGGCGGTCACGGCGATCCCGCTCCCGGGGATGCGAGCCAGGGCGGCCTCCACGTCGGGGAAGGTCTGAAGCGGGTGCACCGACAGGACCTCGGCCCCGGCCGACCGGGCCGCTCCCAAGGCCTGCAGCGACGTCGCCCCCGACAGGTGGGCGACGTGCCCGCCCTCGCCGAAGGCTCCGGCCCGCGCCAGCGATGCGCAGGCCTCCTCGATCCGGTCGTCGGGGGTCCCGATCAGGACGACCCCCGCCAAGCGAGCCACATCCGCCGCGTCGGCCGCGTCGACGACCGGGACACCGGGCAGGTACCGCTTCGCCCGGTCGGCCGTCCCTTCCCGGCCCGAGACCCCAACGATGCGGTGACCCGCCTCGCGAAGCTTGACCCCGAGCGCCGTTCCGACGCGCCCCGCCCCGATCATCGCCACGTCCATGGCCGCGAGTATCCCAACTGGGGGAACCGGGCCCTCCGGGCGCCGTCCACGCTCACGCCGTCCGCACTCACGCCGTCCGCGCTCACGCCGGGACCTCGAGCGGAGGGGCGAAGGGGCGGACCCCGAGCACCGCCTGTGGTCCCAGCCGGAGCGTGGAGAGCCGCTTGCCCCCCGGCAGCGCGGGGTCCGCGCCGAGCTCGATGAGCGGTACCAGCACGAAGCCCCGCTCGTGAATCCGGGGATGTGGCACGGTGAGGTCCGGGTCGTCGATCTCCTCCTCGTCGTAGGTCAGCACGTCGACGTCGATGATTCGGGGCCCCCACCGCTCGTCACGCACTCGCCCCAGGTGGCGTTCGATCTCCATACACGCGTCCAGGAGCTCGTGAGGGGAGAGGTCGGTGTCCACCTCGACGACCGCGTTCAGGTAGTCGGGCTGGGTCGGGCCTCCCACCGGGTCGGTCTCGTACACCCGGGAGGACCGGACGACCTTCAGACCCGGTTGCGCCGCAAGGAGCTCTACGGCGCGCTGAAGGTTCGCCAGACGATCACCGAGATTTGACCCGAGCCCCAGGTACGCGGTGGTCCCCATGGCGCTCCGGGGTCAGCCATCCGATTCGACGGTGGCCGCGGCCGCCACTCCCAGTAGCTCGTTCGAACGCGCAGCGGCCGGCTTGTGGACGATGGCCGTGGCACGCACGACGCCGTCGAGATGCGCCGTGGCCCGGGCCACCGCTGCGGCCAGCGACTCCAACAGGTCGAAGGACTCGCTCGCCACCACACCGCGCGCGGTCTCCACCAGCTTCCGGTAGTCGGTGGTCCCTCCGATCCGGTCGCCGGTCACGTCCACCTCCACGTCGAGGTCGACCACGAAGTCCTGGGGCTGGTCCTTCTCTCCGGGGTTCGCCCCGTGGCGTCCGGCGACGGTGATGCCCGTGAGGAACAGCCTCGACGTCGTCACGCCCCCTCCTCTAGCGGTCGGGCGGCCGCCGCTCCAAGCTGATCGGCACCGCCCCTGGCTCGCCGTGCGAGTGCGGCCGGCCCAGGTACCTGGACCGAAGATAGTCGAACATGAGTGGCCCGATGGTCTCCGGAGCGTCCTCGGGGAGCAAGTGAGAGCACCCCGGAAGCAGCGCCAGGCTTGACGTGAGGATGGCGTCGTTCAGCCGCTCGGCCACCTCCATCGGGAAGTAGGGATCGTCCTCACCCCACAGGATCAGGGTGGGGCACGCCAGCTTCCCGAGGTCCTCCTCCCGCCCGGCTAGGCCGACCCCGTCGGCCGCATGGACCCCTCGGAAGAACGCGCGCACGCCCCGTTCGCCAAGGAACGGCCGAACGTACTCGGCGCGGACCTCGCCCGTAAGGCGTTCCGGGTGCGCCATCGCCTCATCGAGGAACGTGTCGAACGCCGTCCGGACTACGTCCTCGGTCTGTTCGTGCTCCGGGAGGCGTTGCAGGCGTCTCGTTCTTTCGCCGGGCCACGCATCGAACGCCACCGAATCGATCAGCACCATCGCCTCCACTCCTCCCTCGAGCGCCAGGAGTTGAGCGATGCCCCCGCCGTGGCCGTGGCCGACCGCTGCGAACCGGTCGATGCCGAGCTGTGTCAGGAGCTCCCGGACACGGACGGCCTGGGCCCCGATGTCCAGGTCCGCGTCATCCGGCCGGCCGGAGTCGCCACAGCCGAGCAGGTCCGGGGCGACCACGTGCGTCCACGGCGCGAACAGCGGCACGAACTCCCGCCACAGGAAGGAGGACGTCGGGAACCCATGCAGGAAGACGATCGGCGGGTTCTCCGGGTCGCCCTCCTCGACGTAGGCGATCTCGCCGGCGGAGACGCGGGCCCGTCTCTTCTCGAGGTCGGTCACCGCCGCCCGGCCCGCGCGATCGCGTCGACCACGCCGACCACGCGGACCATCTCCTTCACGTCGTGCACGCGCACGATGTGCGCGCCCCGCGCGACCAGCCAGGCCACGGCGCCGGCCGTGCCCTCGACCCGCTGGTCGTCGGGGAGGTCGAGCAGCGTCCCGATGAACCGCTTGCGGGACGGGCCGACGAGGACCGGCCGGCCCAGGTCGAGCAGCGC
>DASWJF010000200.1:0-5383 GCA_036397275.1 Actinomycetota bacterium | reverse complement strand
AATGGTAGCCGGTCCGGCGCCCCGCTCAGGCGATGGCGCCGTGGCACTTCTTGTACTTCCTCCCGGACCCGCAGGGGCAGGGGGCGTTGCGCGGCACCTTCCCGCTCTTCGCCTGGGTCCCGCCGGCCTCGGCGTCCATCTCGCCGCGGCTGGTCTGGACCCGTTGGGGCCGAGGCCGAGAGGGCTCGTCCTGGCGGACCAGCTCGACCCGGTAGATGTACCGGACGAACTCCTCGCGGATGCCCTGCGTGAGCTCCTCGAACATCGCGTAGGCCTCCCGGCGGTACTCGGTGAGCGGGTCGCGCTGGCCGTAGGCCCGGAGGTGGATGCCCTCCTGGAGGTAGTCCATCTCGTACAGGTGCTCGCGCCACTTGTTGTCGAGGATCGAGAGAAGGACCATCCGCTCCAGCTGCCGCATGACCTGGGGCCCGATGGCCTGCTCCTTCTCCTCGTACACACCCAGGGCGTCGGTCAGGACCGTCTCGGTGAGCTCCGCGGCGTTCGCGGCCCGTTCGAGGTCCTGCCTGGTAACGCGGACCGGGTACACCTCGCCGAGGCCGGTGAGCAGCGCGTCGAGGTCCCACTCCTCCGAGAACGTCTTCTCCCCGGTCCACCCGGCGACGGCGCCCTCCACGACCTCGGTGACGAACTCGAGCGCCTGTTCCTTCAGGTCCTCGCCCTTCAGGATCTTCTGGCGCTCGCCGTAGATCACCTGCCGCTGGGTGTTCATCACGTCGTCGTACTTCAGGATGTTCTTGCGGCGCTCGAAGTTCAGCTCCTCGATCTGCCGCTGCGCGCTCTCCACGGCCCGGGTCACCATGCGCGCGGTGATGGGCTCGTCCTCCGGCCACTTCAGCCGCTCCATGATGGAGGACACACGTTCGGAGGCGAACATCCGCATCAAGTCGTCCCCGAGCGACAGGTAGAACATCGACTCGCCGGGGTCGCCCTGGCGGCCGGACCGGCCCCGGAGCTGGTTGTCGATCCGGCGGGATTCGTGGCGCTCGGTACCGAGCACGTACAGGCCGCCCAGGGCCACGACCTCCTCGTGCTCTGCGTCGGTCTGCTGCTTGAACTTCTGGAAGACCGGCGCGTAGTCGGCCTCGTAGGCGGCCCGCTCCTCCTCGTCCAACTCGAACAGGAGGTAGCGGTCGTTGTCCCATTCCCGGGCGGCCATCTCCTGCCGGGCCAGGTACTCGGGGTTCCCGCCCAGGAGGATGTCGACGCCGCGGCCGGCCATGTTGGTGGCCACGGTGACGGTTCCGGTCCGGCCGGCCTGGGCCACGATCATGGCCTCCTTCTCGTGTTGCTTCGCGTTCAAGACGTGGTGCGGGATGCCCCGGCGGTTCAGGTACCCGGACAGCCTCTCCGACTTCTCGATGGAGACCGTGCCGACCAGCACGGGCTGGCCGTTCCCGTGGCGCCCGGCGATGTCTTCCACGACGGCCTGCCACTTCGCGTCCTCGGTCTTGTAGATGAAGTCCTGCTGGTCGGCCCGGATCATGGGCTGGTTGGTCGGGATCTCGACGACGTCGAGCTTGTAGACCTGCTGGAACTCGGCGAGCTGGGTCTTCGCCGTACCGGTCATGCCCGCGAGCTTCTCGTACATCTTGAAGTAGTTCTGGATGGTGATCGTGGCGAGGGTCTGGTTCTCCTCCTTGATCCGGACGTTCTCCTTGGCCTCGATGGCCTGGTGGAGGCCCTCCGAGTACCGCCGGCCCTCCAGGACCCGGCCGGTGAACTCGTCGACGATCTTCACCTCGCCGTTCGTGACGATGTAATCCACGTCGCGCTTGTACAGCTCCTTGGCCCGGAGCGCGTTCTGCATGTGGTGGACGAGCGGCGTGTGGACGTGCTCGTACAGGTTCTCGATGTTGAGAGACTCCTCGACCTTTCCCACGCCCTCCTCGGTCACGGCCACGGTGCGCTTGGCCTCGTCGATCTCGTAGTCCGTGTCCCGCCTCAGCCGGGGCACCAGTCGGGCGAACGTCTGGTACCACTTGGCCGAGTCGGCCACCATCCCGCTGATGATGAGGGGGGTCCGGGCCTCGTCGATCAGGATCGAGTCCACCTCGTCCACGATGCCGTAGTGGTGTCCCCGCTGGACCATGTCCTCCAGGCGCATGGCCATGTTGTCGCGGAGGTAGTCGAACCCGAACTCATTGTTGGTCCCGTACGTGAGGTCGGCGTGGTACGCCGGTCGCCGCTCGGCCGGGGTCATCTGGGCCTGGATGAGCCCCACGGTGGCGCCGAGTGCGCGGTAGATGGGGCCCATCCACTCCGAGTCGCGCTTGGCCAGGTAGTCGTTGACGGTGACGATGTGAACGCCTCGCCCGGCCAGTGCGTTCAGGTACCCCGGCATGGTGGACACCAGGGTCTTGCCCTCACCGGTCTTCATCTCGGCGATCTTCCCCTCGTGGAGGGCGATCGCCCCCATCACCTGCACGTCGAAGTGGCGCTGGCCGATAGTCCTCCGGGCGGCCTCGCGGACGCAGGCGAAGGCCTCCGGGAGGATGTCGTCGAGGGTCTCGCCGCCTTGCAGGCGCCGGCGGAACTCCGTGGTCTTGGCCCGGAGCTCGTCGTCGGTGAGCTCCTCGATCTCGGGCTCGAAGGTGTTGACGATGCCGACCAGCTGCTCCAGCCGCTTCAGCTTCCGGCCTTCGCCGATCTGGCCGATCTTCTCGATGACCAACGGGTTCCCTTCGTGCGGTTCGGGGGGGCTCGACCAACGATTCTAGCGGAGGGGTCCGGCTACGGTCGCCCTCCGCTCAGGTGGCGCGAACGACCTCCCACCGGCCGGGCGCGGGCTCGCGCAGCGAGACGGCCAGCAGCGCGGCCGGTGCGAGGAGGACCGTCATCGTGAGCGCGATGGGGGCGAACCCCACGAGCTCGAGCGCGATGCCGCCCGCCAGCGCGGCGACCGTGGACGCGGTGCTGCTCAGCACGTCGGTGAACCCGAGCGCCCCCGCCCGTTCCCGCGGCTCGGTCAGGTCGCTGATCACCGCTGTGACCGAGACGTAGGCCGCCGACCACCCCAGGCCCACCAGGAAGAGCGCCACGCCGAGGATCGCCCCGGCCGGAAGCACCGCCGAAAGGATCGCGCCGCTCGCCGAGAGCAGGGCGCCCGTCACCAGGCCGGGGCGGCGACCCCACCGGTCGATCAGGGCGCCGAACAGCGGAGAGAAGGCGTACATGCCGGCCAGGTGCCCGCTGATCACGGTGGAGACCACCACGGCGCCGCCTCCGTGATGATCGATCACCACGGGGGTCACGCCCATGATGGCCACCATCGACATCTGGCTCACCGCGGTGACGATCAGTGCGACCTGGAACGGAGGAAGCGCGAACAGCTCGCGCGGGGGCCTGGTCCGCGTCCCCGCGAGCGGGGCCGAGTCGACCGCCAGGTCGCGGGGATCGGGTCGAAGCGAGGAGGCGAACGCCAGGCCGGCCAGGGCGAAGCCGGCGATCACGAACCACGGGGCCACCAGGGGGTCCCATCCGGCCCGATCGGCCAGACCCCGGACCGCCGCGACCAGGAACGGGCCCCCCACCGCCCCCACCGTCCCCGCGGCGAGCAGGAGGCCGACCGCCCGCCCCCGCTATTCCGGCGGGTGCATGTCGGCCACCGCGCCCCGTCCGAGCTGCGCCGCCCCCGTGCCCGCGCCGTACGGAACGGCCGACACCAGCACGCCGAGGGCAGAGCCGGCGGCGACCGAGGCCGCCCCGGCCAAGCCGCCCACCGCGACCAGCCCGTAGCCGGCCATCAGCCCCGGGCGGCGCCCGGCCCGGTCCATGAACCTCCCGAACAGCAGCGCGCCGGCCGCGGCGGACAGCAGGAACAGCGCGAACAGCAGCCCGGCCGCGCTGTCCCGCCCGGTCAGGTCCACGATGGCCAGGTTGCCGACCGTGAGGATGCCCTACACGGCGACGAGGAGGCAGCACTGCGCGACGGCCAAGAGCAGGGTGTTCCGGCGGACCTGTGAAGCGCGATCCACGGCTAGGTGATCTCGAGGAGCTTCTCCCGGACGGCGTAGACGACGGCCTCCATCCGGGAGTGCAGATGGAGCTTCTCCAGGATGTTTCGGATGTGGTTCTTCACGGTGTTCTCCGAGATATACAGGTCCTTCGCGATGTCCCGGTTGTTCTTGCCCTTCGCCACCAGCTTGAGGACCTCCATCTCCCGGTCCGTCAGCCGGGGAGCCGGGATCTGGGGCCGGTCCCCGGTGCCCTTGGTCATCGCCGCGAACTCGTTCAGCAGCTTGGACGCCATGGATGGCGAGATGCGCGACTGCCCGGCCCACACGGACCGGATGGCATCGGCCACCTCCTCGATGGGGATCTCCTTCAGCAGGTACCCCGAGGCGCCGGCCTTGATGGCGTCGTACAGGTCGGCCTCCTCGTCGGAGATGGTGAGCATGAGGATCTTCACGTGCGGCAGGAGGTCCTTGATCTGCGTCGTGGCCTCGATGCCCGAACGCTTCGGCATCCGGACGTCCATCAAGATGACGTCCGGCATGAGCTCCTGGGATCGCTCCACCGCCTCCGCCCCGTCGGAAGCCTCGCCCACCAAGTCCAGGTCGGGCTCAGCCTGAAGGACCATCTGGAGCCCCCGGCGGAACAGCGCGTGGTCGTCCACGACCATCACCCGGAGCGTTTCCGCCCCGGTTGCCTCGTCCTTCTGCTTCGGCGTCATGGGGACTCCGGAGATCTCGCCCGGGACGCCACGGTCACTCCTCCGACCCGACCGCTCCCGGGGCCGCTTTGGCCGATTTTAGACGACTGGCCCCCGTCATCAGCTTGGTTCGCCTCTTCGTGTTGTGGTCCCTGAGCTGTCGCTCGAGCTTCTCGGCCACCTGGTCGATGGCCGAATCCACGTCGCTTCCCTCCGCGTGGGCCCGAAACGTCTTCCGGGGGGTCTCCAGGGCGGCCTCCACCCGCTTGATCCCCCCGAGCCTCGGGTTCCGCTCCGTGATGACCTCGAGCTCCACCCGAACCACCCCAGGATGCATCCGGGCCAGGCGGGACAGCTTGCGGTCGGCGGCGCTTCGGACGTGGTCGGTGATCCGGGTGCCCCGGCCCTTCAGCACCACATCCATCCGACTCTCCTTGCCCCGAACCGTCTGGTCCGGGTCACCTCGCCGTCGCGTGGTTGGGGCTCACGCCCGGCTGACCTGGTCTTTGACCCCACACTCGCCTGCCGAGGGGGTCGCCGTCCGCCGGACGGCTTAGCACCTTCTCCCGACCGGGGCGAACCGGCAGGGGCAGGGCTTACATCTAAACCGCACCATGCTCAGCGACCAATGGTCGCCTTACGTGGGTCGTTTCGCCTGCGACTGGCATCGACTACCGGGAGGATGTCCCCCGGGCAACCACAGACCCAGGC
>DASWJF010000199.1:0-1544 GCA_036397275.1 Actinomycetota bacterium | reverse complement strand
ATCTACGTGCCGGCCGACGACATCACCGACCCCGCCCCCCACACCACGTTCGCCCACCTCGACGCCACGACCGTCCTCTCGCGGGCCATCGTGGAGAAGGGGATCTACCCGGCCGTGGACCCCCTCGACTCCACGTCGCGGATCCTGGACGCCAGGTACGTTGGCGAGGAGCACTACGGCGTGGCCCGGCGAGTGCAGGAGACCCTCCAGCGGTACCGGAACCTCCAAGACATCATCGCCATCCTGGGCGTCGACGAGCTGTCCGAGGAGGACAAGGTCATCGTGGCTCGGGCCCGCAAGATCGAGCGGTTCCTCTCCCAGCCGTTCTTCGTGGCCGAGCAGTTCACGGGGATCCAGGGCAAGTACGTCCCGGTGCAGGAGACCATCGCCTCGTTCAAGGCGCTGGTGGACGGCGAGTACGACCACCTGCCCGAACAGGCCTTCTACATGGTCGGCGGCATCGAGGAGGCCGAGGCGCAGGCGAGGCAACTTGCCGGGACGGGAGCCTAGGGACCGTGTCGCTCGAAGTCCACGTCGTCACGCCGGAGCGCGAGGTCTGGTCGGGCCAGGCCACGATGGTCATCGCCCGGGGCGTCGAGGGAGAGGTCGGCATCCTCTCGGGGCACGCGCCGCTCCTGATCCGGTTGGCGGTCGGCGTGCTCCGCATCCGTCAGGACGGCACGCAGGAGTCGGCCGTGGTGGACGGGGGGTTCCTCCACGTGACGAGCCAGGAAGGCGCGACCCGGGTGGACGTGCTGGCCTCCCGGGCCGAGATGGCGAGCGAGATCGACGTGCTGGCGGCGGAGCATCGGGTGGAGGAGCTCCGCCGGCGGCTGGAGCAGCGGGACGACGCGGGGGTCCGGGCCGAGCTGGCGAAGGCTCTGGCCAGGGTGCAGCTGGCGCCCTGACAGGCGCCGGGAACACCCGGGGCGGGTTCGGCGTCGATTCGGGACCATGACCGAGAACCCACCTACAATCCCTTCCGTGGACCGGCTCCTGGTGACGGGGGGAGCTCGACTCTCCGGCTCGTTGCGCGTGGCCGGGGCGAAGAACTCCGCGCTAAAGCTGATGGCGGCGTCCCTGCTCGCGCCGGGCCGCACGGTCCTTCGCAATGTGCCCCGCATCCACGACTGTTTGACGATGGTCGACGTCCTCCAGCATCTCGGGGCGGGGGTGGTGTGGGAGGACGGCGTCCTCCACATCGACGCCGGCGACGTGCGCTCGGTGGAGACCCCGTACGAGCTGGTGAGCCGGATGCGCGCCTCGATCCTGGTGCTGGGGCCGCTGCTGGCCCGGTTCGGACGGGCCCGGGTGGCCATGCCGGGTGGCTGCAACATCGGGTCCCGCAAGATCGACCTCCACGTTCGGGGCTTGGCCAAGATGGGCGCCCGGTTCTCATCGGAGCACGGGTTCCTGGAGGCGTCGTCGCAGGGCCTTCGGGGCGCCATCATCACCCTGGACTTCCCGAGCGTGGGCGCCACCGAGAACGTGATGATGGCCGCCGTGGCGGCCCGGGGGACGACGGTGATCGAGAACGCCGCCCG
>DASWJF010000198.1:0-6670 GCA_036397275.1 Actinomycetota bacterium | reverse complement strand
GAACCGCGTGACCGTTCGGGAGGACCCGGAGCTCACCGCGGGATACCCTGAGGGCATCCCCAACCGGATCACGGTGACGACGGCCGGCGGGCGCAGGGAGGTGCGCGAGACCCGCTATCCGAAGGGCCACGCCCGCAACCCAATGACCGACGAGGAGGTCGCGACGAAGTTCGAAGCGAACGCCGGCGGACGGTGGCAACCCGACCGGGTGGCCCGGGTTCAAAAGCTCGTGTGGGACCTGGAACGTGGGCGCAACCTGGAGGAGCTCGTGGGCGCGCTGGCGGAGACGTCGTGACCTGGCTCACCCCCGACCCCGGCGAGCACCCCGCGAAGCGGTTCCGGAAGATGCTCGAGGGGGACGAGACGATGGTCGTCCCCGGCGTCTTCAACGGCATCACGGCGCTCCTGGCCAAACGGGCCGGCGCCGAGGCCCTGTACCTGTCCGGCGCCGCCTTCTCGGCCAGCATGGGGTTGCCCGACATCGGGCTGTTCGCCCTGGACGAGCTGGCCCGGGCGGCCCGCCAGATCGTTCGGGTCACCCGGATCCCGCTGATCGTGGACGCCGACACCGGCTTCGGGGGCGCGCTGAACGTGATGCGAACGGTCCGAGAGCTGGAGGGGGCGCGCTGTGCCGCCGTCCAGATCGAGGACCAGGAGGACCCGAAGCGCTGCGGCCACTTGGAGGGGAAGCACGTGACGAGCGTCGAGGCCTTCGCCGAGAAAGTGGCCGCCGCGGCCGCGGCCCGCCAGCACCTCGTGGTGATCGCCCGGACCGACGCCCGGGCCACCCACGGGTTCGACGAGGCGGTGCGGCGGGGCCTCGCGTACCGGGAGGCCGGCGCCGACGTCGTCTTCCCCGAGGCCCTGGAGTCCGAAGACGAGTTCGCCCAGTACGCCAAGGCCGTGCCGGGGCCGCTCCTCGCCAACATGACCGAGTTCGGCAAGGGCCCAAACCTGCCGGCCGCTCGCCTCGCCGAGCTCGGGTACCGGATCGTGATCTTCCCGGTGTCGGCGGCCCGGGTGGCGGCGAAGGCGGTGGGGGCGTTCTACGGCGAGCTTCTGCGGGACGGCGTCCAGGCGGCGTGGATCGACCGGATGATGACCCGCGACGAGCTGTACGAACTGATCGGCTACGACGAGTACGCCGACCTCGACCGGCGGCTGGCCCGCGGCCCGGATGAAGGCCGACCGGCCCGTTAGGCGCGACCGACCGCCGCGACACGCTCGCCCAGCTCCCGGGCGATGTCGATGATGGCGAGCACGTCGTCCTCGGTGGTCCGGAAGTTGACGAAGCACGGCCGGAGGTACACGGATTCGTCGATCAGCGCGGAGGCCAGATACACCCGCCCGTCCTCGAGCAGCGCCCTGGCCAGGGCCCAGTTGTGGGCGTTCAGGTCCTCCACGCCCTCCGGCACGTGACGGAACGGCACGATGGAGAGTTGCGGCGGCGGGCCGAGCACCTCGAAGTCCGGTTGGGCCCGCACGGCGTCGTAGAGGATCTCGGCCTCGCGGAGGTTCCGCTCGATGGCCTCCCGGAACGCCGGCGCCCCGTGGGCCCGGAACGCCAGCCACGCCTTCAGGGCCCGGAAGGGCCGCGAGTACTCGAGCGTGATGTCGACGGCGTGCAGCTCGTGGCGCTGGTGCGGCAGGTACCCCTCGCGATGCGCGAAGGAGGCGCTGAGGTCCTCCGGCCGGCGGACCAGCACGACCCCGCATGCCTTCGGCAAGTACAGCCACTTGTGCGCGTCGATCGAGCACGAGTCGGCCCGGCCCAGCCCGGCGAACAGGTGCCCCTTCGACCCGGTAGCCGCGGCGGGGAGCCCGTAGGCCCCGTCGGCGTGGAGCCACACGCCGCGTTCGGCGCACACGTCGGCCAGGGCGTCGAGGGGGTCCACGGCCCCGGTGAGCGTGGTGCCGGTGCTGGCCACCACCGCGACGGGGATCACGTCATCCTCCAGGTCGCGGTCGATGGCCTCGGCCACGGCGTCGGGCCGCAGCCTCCGCTCCTCGTCGATGGGGAGGGCCCGGAGGTTCGCCGACCCCATCCCGAGCAGCTCCACGGCCCGGGTGATCGAGTAGTGGACCTCGCGCGAGCAGTACACGGCGGCCCGCTTCCCCGCCATCCCCTCGTTCCGGCTGCCGGGGATGGCGCGCTCGCGCGCCGCCGAGAGCGCGGTCACGTTGCTGATCGTGCCGCCGCTGGTGAACGCCCCGCCGGCCGTGGTGGGGTACCCCACGAACTCGGCCACCCACCGCACGGCCTGCTGCTCGATCTCGGTGGCCGCGCCGGAATGGACGGCCAGGTTGATGTCGTAGCACGCCGCCAGGGCGTCCCCGATGGCCCCGATCTCCAGGCCCGAGGAGCCGATGAACGCGAAGTACCGGGGCCGGGGCTGGGCGATGCTCTCGTCGAGGATCCGTCCGGCGTCGTCCAGGACCTCGAAGACCGGCGAGGGCTCCTCGGGCAGGTCCGACCGGAGCAGGGCCCGGACCCGCTCGTCGAGAGGCGGCTCCTCCGGACGGAACCGGTCGAAGCTCCTCCAGGCCTGCTCGATCAGCTTCGCCGCCCGGGCCAGCGCCTCCTCCCGAGGCGCGTCGAGCCGGAGCGGCGAGAGGGCCGGGTCGTCCATCGGTCTCGATGGTACGCCGGAGGGCCGGTCACTCCCGGAGATCGACGAGGACCTCGCTCGCGGGCGCGCGGCCCTTCACGACGAGCGTGACGATCATGCCGAGCGCGAGCCACAGGAGGCAGTACACCCACACGAGGTTCGCGGGGCTAGGAACCTTGTAGATCCCCCCGTAGATGCCTCCACCGGCGACCGCGAGCCCCAGCAGGCCGGCGACGATCACGCCCGCCCTGTTGGGGTGGTCGGCGAGCCCCCGGAACGCCCCGATGGCCATCAACGCGTACACCAGGAGCAGCGCGAAGCCCCCGAACGTCGAGAGCCACACGAAGAGCGAGAAGTAGTGCAGTTCCGGAGGCGTCTCGGGCAGCTGGAACAGGGTTCGCGTCCAGTACGAGAGCCCCACCATGAGCAGCGAGATCGACTCGACGAACACGAGCGCTCCGACGGGGCTACCGCGGGAAGGGGAGACCGCTGCGAGCGGCGATGGGATCCGCCGGTCCCGGGCGAGGGCGAAGACGCCGCGCGTGGAGGCGGTCGCGGTCCCCAGGCCAACCGCCATGATGTCGAGGAGGATGAAGACTTCGAGCACCTGCCGGATCACGGTCGAGCCGTACCCGAACGGGCCGGCATCGGCCTCCCCCGAGCCGAGCACCAAGATCGGGCCCGCCCCGAACACCTCCGGGGACGTGAACGTGCGGATGTCGAAGTTGAATCCCGCCACCTGCGCGTAGGCCGCAAGCACGTAGTACGCGGTCACGATGACGACCGAGAGCAGGACCGCCCTCGGGATCGCGCGCTTCGGCTCCGCCGTTTCCTCGGCGAGGTTCGCGGCCGTCTCGAAGCCGACGAAGATCAGCACGCCGTAGACGACCCCGAACAGGACGCCGGGCAACCCATCGGCGGCTTCTCCAGGGTTGAACGCCTTCAGGCTGTTCGTTTCGGTCTGGAAGACGATGCTCACGAAGAACACGAACAGCGCCGCGGCGGAGACGAGCGCGAGCGTGAGCTGCGCCCGGGTCGAGATCTTCACGCCGAGGTAGAGGACCAGGAAGACCGCGACCACGAAGATCACGCTCCAGGCCCACCCGGGCAGCGGTTCCCACCCGTACTCGCCGAGCAGGACGTCGTGGACGAAGCCGCCGATCAGGGTGGCCACCGCCGAGGTCAGGATCGTCGTGCCCCCGTAGTACACCCACCCGGCCACGCCGCCCGTGTAGCCCCCGAGCCCCATCGTGACGTAGTCATAGAGCGAGCCGGCTGCGTGAACCCGCTTGGCGTACTCAGCCACGATCCAGCCAAGCGCGTACACACCAACCGCGGCGAGGATCACCGCGAACGGGGTCGCGACGCCTGCCCCGCGTCCCGCGGCGCCGGCCCCCGCGATCAGTGGTATCAGGAACGCGGCGGAGAATACGGGGGCGATGAACCCCACCGACTGTGCGATGACGTCGACGAGCGTGAGTCGCTTCTCGCCAAGGCGCTCGTAGCCCGCCTGCCGCGTTTCAGCCACTCGAACCCCCCCTCTCCATCCGGACCGCTGTGGCCCAGCTCGTCTACGCGGTCCATCCCCCCTCCGGCCGTCCGAACCACACGTGCACCTGCCCGGTCCCCACCGAGGCCTCGTACTCCGAGAACTGCACCCCGGGAGCCTGGCACTTCGGGCCGCCGATGGCGCCGGCCATGATCAGGTAGTGCCCGAACTTCCCTTCCGGCGCGTGACGCTTGTACTCGGGCATCCAGTCGATCACGCCGGCATGATCCCCCTCGGCCAGCAGCTTCAGGACGTGCAGGTCGGCCTCCCGGGCCTCGGGCGAGATGATGTTCTCCACGCTCGAGGACTCGCGGTGACGGAGCTCCCGGAACGGGAAGAACCGGTGCGTCAGCCCTCCGGAGGCCAGCACGATCACGCGCCGGTCCACCTCCTCCACGGCCTTCCCCAGCAGCTCGCCCAGGAGCAGGAAGTCCTCGGTCTGGCCTGTCCCGTTGATGGCGATCGAGACCCACCGCTCGCCGCCGGAGAGGTACGTCCAGATGTTGACCGTGCCGTAGAAGATCGGCAGGTACGGATCGTCGCACGCCAGGACCCAGGTGTCGTCGCGGCCCGCAGCCTGCTTCGCGAGCGCGTGCGCGAGCTCGGGGTCCCCCGGCATGTCGTACGGGATGCCGGCCATGCCGCGCGGAAGCTCGTGGGACGTGAAGAGGCCCTTTCGCCGCTCGTGGGCCGTGACGATGTGCTCGAACGTGGACTCCCAGTGCGTGTCGCACACGACGACGGTGTCGGGCTCGAGACGCTCGAACACCTCCTCCTTCAGCCGCTCCAGCCCGGTGACGAGGCTGATCTCCTTGCCGTCGTTGATCTCCAAGCGAATCTGTTCCGGCAGCATGATGGTGGGGACGTGCGATACGAGCCCGGCTCCGACGATCTCACCCATCGGCGATCAACTCCCCTCCCACGGCGCTGAGGACACGTTCTTCACGTCCGCGTAGAAGTCGAAGCTCCACCGGCCGCCCTCCCGGCCGACCCCCGAGCTCCGCGACCCCCCGAACGGCGCCCGGAGGTCGCGGACGAAGAAGCAGTTCACCCAGACCGTGCCGGCCACCAGCCGCGCCGAGACCCGCTCGGCCCGTTCCGGATCGCCGGTGTAGACGATGGCGGCCAGGCCGTAGTCGGTTCCGTTCGCCAGCTCGACGGCCTGGTCCTCGGTCTCGAAGGCCTGGAGTGTGAGGACCGGCCCGAAGACCTCCTTCCTCAGGACCTCCGCGTCCGGGGGCACGTCCACGAACAGCGTGGGCCGGTAATACAGGCCCCCGAGCTCCTCGTTCGGGCCGCCGCCCACCACGGCCTTCGCGCCGTGCTCCTTGGCCCGCTGGACGAAGCCGTCCACCCGCGCGAAGTGCTCCCGCGTGATCAGCGGCCCGACGTCGGTGTCGTCGAGGCGCGGGTCCCCCTGCTCGAGGGCCGAGGCCCGCTCCAGGAAGCGGTCCAGGAACTCGTCGTGGATCTCGCGCTCGACGAGCAGCCGGGTGCCGGCCAGGCAGACCTGGCCGGCATTGTCGTACTGGTTCACGGCCTGGGCCACCGCCGCCTCGAGCTCGGTGTCGGCGAAGATGAGGAACGGGGACTTCCCCCCCAGCTCGAGTGAGACCGGCGTGAGGTTCGCCGCGGCGGCCGTGGACACCAGCTTGCCGGTCTCCACCGAGCCGGTGAACGCGATGCGGTCCACGCCCGGGTGCGCCACGAGCGCCGCCCCGGCCTCCTCCCCCATCCCCTGCACCACGTTCAGCGCTCCATCCGGCAGCCCCGCCTCCCGCGCGATGTCGCAGAGCATCGAGGCCGTGAGCGGCGCCCACTCCGGGGGCTTCAGGATCACCGGGTTCCCCGCGGCCAGGGCCGGGGCCAGGCGCCACGTGGCCAGCATCAGCGGCGCGTTCCACGGGGTGATGACCACGGTGACGCCGGCCGGGTCCCACTCGACGTGGTTCCGGTGCCCCCGGGTCTCGAACTCGTCCTCGTGCAGGGACAGCAGCTGGTCGGCGAAGAAGTGGAAGTTGTGCGCGACCCGCGGCATCACGCTCCGCTGCATCGACCGCAGCAGCGACCCGTTGTCCGTGGTCTCGACCACGGCGAGCTCGTTCACGCGAGCCTCGACGATCTCCCCGATGCCGTGGAGGACCCGTGCGCGCCTCTCGGGCGGCGTGCTGCCCCAATCGGGAAAGGCGTGCCGGGCCGCAGCCACGGCCGCGTCGGCCTCCTTGGTCCCACCCCGGGCGACCATCGCCAGCATCTCCTGATCGATCGGGGAGAGGTCCAGGAACATGTCGGAGGATGGGACGCGCGCTCCGCCGATCCAGTGGTCGGCGGAGACCCTGATCCCCTCGATGGTGGAGACGTTGGCCATCGCTCCGCCTCGCCCCCTCTTACTGGCCGCCCGAGAAGAACGCCTCGAGCTCTGGGGCGGCGCGGCGGCGGAGGGCGGCGTTGATCCGCTGGCGCTCCAGCACCTGGCGGAGCATCTTGCGGGCCTGCGGGATGTCGTGTTCGC
>DASWJF010000197.1:0-3568 GCA_036397275.1 Actinomycetota bacterium | reverse complement strand
CGCGAGCTCGGCGCCCTCCCGGACGTGCGGGCAGTCGTGGGCCTCGGCGCGTTCGCCTGGGACGGAGCGCTTCGGGCTTTCGCGGCGCTCGGCTACGGGGCCAGGCCGCGGCCGAGGTTCGGCCACGGGGCCGAGGCCGAGGTCGGGCCGTACGTGCTCATCGGCTGCTTCCACCCCAGCCAGCAGAACACGTTCACCGGGAGGCTCACGGAGGCGATGCTCGACGCCGTTCTCCGGCGGGCCACGGCCGTCGCCGGCGTTCGGTGATGGTCAGCCCTCCCCGGATTCCTCCTCGCCGCGGTCCCGGAAGTCGCGTCTCCGCCGGGCGTCGAACCGGCGCACGACCGGCAGCCGGTTCAGCTCCAGGATGAACAACACGAGGACCGTGGCCAGGATCCCGCTGAGGTAGGCGCCGGCCCCGACCAGGACCCCCACGGCCGCGACCGCCCAGGCGGCGGCCGCGGTGGTCAAACCCAGCACGCTGCCGGTGGCCTCCCGGAAGATGAGTCCGGCGCCCAGGAACCCCACGCCGGTGACCACGCCCTGGATGATCCGGCTGGCCTCGCCGGGGAACTCCTCGACGCCCAGTGCCGTGAACCCGGCCGCGCCGATGGCGATCAGGGCGAACGTCCGCTCCCCGGCGGGCTTGCCCCGCCACTCCCGCTCGAACCCGATCGCGTAGCCGAACAGGGCGGCCAGGGCCATCCGCCCGATGAGCGCCCACTCGGAGAACTCCACGGGACAAGGCTAGCCCACGGGGCATACGGAGTGACGGAAGGCGGTTACCCTGGGAGGCATGCGAGGTCACGGCCGTTTCCCCGTTCACGTCCCCGGCGGGGAGCAGCGCCCCATCCGAAAGCAGACGGTCCGCCGGGTGATCCGCACGTTCCGGCCGTACCGGGGAACGGTAGGGCTGATCGGCCTGGCCATCGTGGTCACGTCCACCCTCGGCGTGATCAACCCGTTGCTGATCAAGCAGATCTTCGACAAGGCGCTGTTCGGCAACCCCCCGGGCTCGTGCGGCGGGCAGGCCTGCCCCCGGCTCGGCCTCCTTTACTTCTACGTGGGGCTGATGATCGCGCTTCCCATCATCTCGGGGATCGTCGGGATCGGGCAGACGTACCTGGCCAACCTGGTGGGCCTCAGGGTCATGCAGGACTTCCGGAACGCCCTGTACTCGCACCTGCAGTTCATGCCGCTCCGATTCTTCACCACCACCCGGACCGGCGAGATCCAGTCCCGCCTGGCGAACGACGTGGGCGGCGTACAGACCGTCGTGACGGACACGGCATCCTCGATCCTCTCGAACTTCGTCGTCATCGCCAGCACGTTGGTGGCCATGCTCGTGCTGTCCTGGCAGCTCACCGCGCTCTCGCTGTTCATGCTGCCCTTCTTCCTGTGGCTGACGTACAAGGTCGGCAAGGCCAGGCAGAAGGTGGCCGTCGTCACGCAGCAGTCGCTGGCCGACCTCACGTCGATCACCGAAGAGACGCTCTCGGTCTCGGGCATCCTGCTGTCGAAGGCCTTCGGCCGGCAGCGGACCGAGATCGACCGGTTCCAGGGTGAGAACGAGCGCCTCACCGGCCTCCAGATCCGCCAGACCATGATCGGGCGGTCGTTCTTCGCGGTGGTCGGCACGTTCTTCTCGATCACGCCGGCGCTGGTGTACCTGGTGGCCGGGTGGGTGTTGGCGGACGGCGCCACGTCGGGGGTGATCACGGCCGGCACGATCGTCGCTTTCACCACGCTCCAGTCGCGGCTGTTCTTCCCCATCGGCTCGATGCTCCAGGTCTCCACCGAGGTCCAGTCCTCCATGGCCCTGTTCGACCGGATCTTCGAGTATCTCGACATGGAGCACGAGATCGAGGACGCGCCCGACGCGGTGGCGCTGGCCCCCACCGACGTGAAGACGCGCGTGGAGTTTCGGGACGTGTGGTTCCGGTACGAGGTCCCGCCGGAACAGGCGGCCGTCCCGGTGTCCCCGCCGGACCTGGCTGCCGGGCAGCGTGCGCCCCGCGAGTGGACGCTCGAGGGCGTGGACCTTGGAATCGAGCCCGGGCAGCTCGCCGCGCTGGTCGGCCCGAGCGGCGCCGGCAAGACCACCATGACCTACCTGGTGCCTCGGTTCTACGACGTGCAGCGAGGCGCGGTCCTGATCGACGGCGTCGACGTAAGGACCATCAAGCTCGAGTCTCTGGGCGACCTCATCGGGATGGTCACGCAGGAGACCTACCTGTTCCACACCACGGTCCGCCGGAACCTGCTGTACGGCAAGCCCCGCGCCGTCCACGAGGAGCTGGAGGCCGCGGCGAAGGCGGCCTTCATCTACGACCGGATCATGGAGCTGCCCGACGGCTTCGACACCGTCGTGGGGGAGCGGGGCTACAAGCTCTCCGGCGGCGAGAAGCAGCGACTGGCCATCGCCCGCGTCATCCTGAAGGACCCCAGGATCCTGATCCTGGACGAGGCGACCTCCAGCCTCGACACCACGTCGGAGCGGCTGGTGCAGGAGGCCCTGCGGCCGCTGATGCACGGGCGCACCACCATCGCCATCGCGCACCGGCTGTCCACGATCCTGTCGGCCGATGTCATCTTCGTCCTGGACCGGGGCGGGGTGGTGGAACGAGGCACCCACCAGGAGCTGATCGAGCGGGGCGGGC
Organism: Actinomycetota bacterium; assembly: GCA_036397275.1. Taxonomy (GTDB): domain Bacteria; phylum Actinomycetota; class UBA4738; order UBA4738; family HRBIN12; genus AC-69. Next base: position 908 of record DASWJF010000197.1, on the reverse strand, counting down.
TGTACGCGCGGCTGTACGAGCAGCAGTTCCGGGGCGGGCTCATCGAGGCAGAGTGCGAGGACGGGGTGGTGCTCGCCACGGGAGAGGTCGTGCGAACGGCCAGCGGATCCGACTAGGCGCCTTCGAGCTCCCTGGAGTAGCCGAGCAGCACGAACCCGTCGGGGAACACCCGGTCCTCCATCCGGGCGAAGCCGAGCGACTCGTACATGGCTTGGGCCGCCCGCATCCGCATCGTCGTGTTGAGGGTGATGCGGCGCTTACCCGCCTTTCGAGCCTCGTCTGCGCAGGCCTCCATGAGGATCCGGGCGATCCCCCGCCGCCGTGCTTCGGGATGCACGCCGAGCATCCGCACGTGCGCCTCGTCGGGCGGGAGGGGGTCGTCGTCGTCGGGCTCCGTCCGGCCATCCAACTCCAGCGTGACCGATCCCAGGATCCGGCCCTCCCCGACGGCGACGAGCACCATGGTCCGACCGGCCCGGCCGGCGACGTCGCCGATGCGGGCCAGGTAGTCCTCCCATCCCGTGTCTCCCGTGTCGTTCGGCCGGAGGAACTCACGGTAGGCAAGGGCCGTGACCCGGCCCGCCTCCTCGTACTCCTCCGGCCGAGCCGGTCGCACCTCGATCGCCATGTCGTCGAGCCTAGCGCGAGGACGTACGGTCAACCGGGTTGACCGCTGGGGCCACTACCGGAAGGATGAGCCCATGGCCGACCCCGACCTGGTCCGGCTCCTCCTGGAAGGGCATCGAGCCCTGGCGGTGGAGCTGATATCCAGCCTCGACGAGCGGGGCTACCCGGACGCCCGCCCGGCCCACGCCGCGGTGTTCATGCACATCGACCGGCGGTCGGGGACCCGCCTCACCGAGCTGGCCCGCCGGGCCAGGATGACCAAGCAGGGGATGATGCTGATC
>DASWJF010000196.1:0-12026 GCA_036397275.1 Actinomycetota bacterium | reverse complement strand
GCGAGTGGCGGAAGGAGTTCCTCCTCCGCTTGGAGGGCGCCCTGGCCGGCTAGGCCGACGGCGAGCGAACGGCCCCCGGCCGGGATAATGGCCCGGTGCTCGCAGGACCATCCCGACGTTCGGTCGTTCTTGCGGCGATCGTGGCCGCGCTCGTCCTGGTCTCGTGCCGCTCGGGCGGCGAGACGGGTCCCGCCTCGCCCTCCGGGGCCCTCGGCGCCGTGTCGCAAGAGGCGGCCGACCGAGCGATCTCGGGGCTGTGCCTGATGCGGACGACGCTCGCGAAGGACCGGGACGCCGCCAACCGGGTGTTCTACAACCGGTCGCACGAGGAGCTCCACGTCATCGCGGCGGCGACCCAGGACGAGGATCCGGCCGTGGCGGGACGGCTGCTTCGGGCCAAGGAGCGGGTCGAGTCGGACCTCCGGCCCGAGCGGTTGCCCGGCGGCTTCGTCCGGGACCTCGACGCGCTCATCGCGGCGACCAGGGAGGCCCTCGGCACGATCGGCCTGGAGGCTCCCAGGTGCGGGTGACTGCCCGCCCAACGCGATCGGGCGCGACGCGGGATGATGGAGGGCCATGAGGTCGCGTCGTCTCTTCGTGCTGCCGGTGTTGCTGGCGCTGCTCGCGGCGTCGTGCAGGTCGAACGGCCCGTCCGGCGACGGCGAGCCGACAGAGTCCGGCGGCCGCATGGTGGCCGCCGTGGCCAGCGCCGACCTGTATGCGAACGCGCCACAGCGGTTCGCCATCGGCCTCCCCTTCGCCGACGGCCGGCTGGTGAGCTTCGGCTCGGTCGCGTTCCGCTTCTCCTATACGGGAACGGCCGAGCAGAGCATCGCGCCCCAGCCCGGCCCGGAGGCCACGGCGTCGTACGTGCCGACGCCGGGCACGCCGGACGGCGGAGGGTCCGTTCCGATCGTCACCCAGCCGTCGGAGGCCCGGGGGGTCTACGAGGCGAGGGGCGTGACGTTCGATGCCGCCGGCATCTGGCAGGTTGAGGTAACGGCCGACATCCAGGGGGCCGGGACCCGGACGGCCCGGGCGAGCTTCTCGGTGGCGGCGGTGCCCTCGCTCCCGGCGCCCGGCCAGCCGGCCCTGAAGACCGAGAACCTGACGATCCGGTCGAAGGACGCGCCCCTCGGTGCCATCGACTCGCGCGCGGACCTTGACGGGAAGATCCCCGACCCCGAGCTCCACCGGTGGACGATCGCGCGGGCCATCGAGGAGCACCGGCCCGCGCTGGTCATCTTCGCCACGCCGGTCTACTGCCTGAGCCGGTTCTGCGGCCCGGTCACCGATCTCGTGGACGAGCTGGCGAAGCGGTACGACGACCGCGCCGTCTTCATCCACGTGGAGATCTGGCGCGACTTCCAGGACCAGGTGATCAACAGGGCCGCCGCCGACTGGCTGCTCCGGAACGACGACCTCACCGAGCCCTGGCTGTACCTGATCGGGGCCGACGGCACGATCCTGGACCGGTGGGGCAGCCTGTTCGCCGAGGATGAAGTGGCCGAGGCGCTTCGCCGGCTGCCCGTGATGAGTCCCTAACCGGCGCCGGCCTCCGAAGCCCGCTGCGGGCCTGCCGCCGCGCTACAGTTCGGCCCATGCACCGAGACGGCGACGGTCACCGCCACGGCCGGAGCCCCGAGCCCGCACAGACCCGGACCGACCAGGGTGTCCATGCCGTCCAGCTGTCTCTCGCCGGCCTGGCCGTCACCGCCGTGCTGCAAGCCGTCATCGTCCTGGTCAGCGGCTCGGTGGCATTGCTGGCCGACACCATCCACAACTTCGCCGACGCCCTCACGGCGATCCCGCTGTGGGTGGCCTTCGCCATCGGCCGCCGTCCCGCCACGAAGCGGTACTCCTATGGGTACGGGCGGGCCGAAGACCTCGCCGGGCTGCTCGTCGTGGTGGTGATCGCGGCGTCGGCCCTGTTCGCGGCGTGGGAGGCGGTCACGCGCCTGATGGACCCCCGGCCCATCCAGAGCCTTCCGTGGGTCATGGCCGCCGGGGTGGTCGGCTTTGCCGGGAACGAGCTCGTCGCCGTGTACCGCATCCGGGTCGGCCGCCGGATCGGCTCGGCGGCGCTGGTGGCGGACGGGCAGCACGCTCGGACCGACGGGCTCACCTCGCTCGGGGTGCTTGCGGGGGCCATCGGGGTGGCCATGGGGTTCGACCGGGCCGACCCCATCGCCGGACTGGCCATCACGGTGGTCATCCTGGTCGTCCTGTGGCACGCCGCCAAGAGCGTGCTCCATCGCATGCTCGACGGAACCGACGAGTCGACCGTGGTGATGCTCCAGGAGGCTGCGGCCCGCGTGTCGGGCGTCGAGCATGTGACGTCCGCCAAGGCCCGGTGGACCGGCCACCAGCTGAACGCGGAGCTCGAGATCCAGGTCGATCCCGCGCTCACCGTGGACGAGGGCCACGCCATCGCGGAAGAAGTCGAGCACCAGCTGCTTCACGTGCTCCCCCGCCTGAAGGGGGCCACGGTCCACGTCGACCCTCACCTGCACGGCCCGCCGATGGGCCCGATGACCCACCACCGGCAGGGCTGACGTGGACGAGGCCGAGGCCCGGGCCAGGTTCACCGCGGCCCGGGTGGCCAGGCTGGCCACGGTTCGGGCGGGCGGTGCTCCGCACCTCGTGCCGGTGGTCTTCGCCGTCCAGGACTCGACCGTGCTCTTGGTCGTGGACGAGAAGCCGAAGCGAACGAAGGAGCTCCAGCGCCTGGCCAACGTCCGAGCCGAGCCCCGGGTGAGCCTGCTCGCCGACCACTACGAAGATGCGTGGGGATCCCTGTGGTGGGTGCGGGCCGACGGCAGGGCCCGGGTCGTCGAGGACGGACCGGAACGAGACCGGGCAGTGGCGCTCCTTCAGGCGAAGTACCCGCAGTACGCGGCGAGCCCCCCCACCGGCCCGGCCGTGGTGGTGGACGTCGAGTCGTGGCGGTGGTGGTCCTTCGGCTGACCGTCGTTCCGTTCGGAACGACGGTCAGCCCGTAGGATGGCCTGCATGCGCGAGGAGCCACAGGAGCACTGGGAAGGCACCGCGCCCCCGATCGAGTTCTGCTACCGGCACCCGTCCGTTCAGACCGGCGTGCACTGCACTCGGTGCGGCCGGCCCATCTGCCCGGATTGCATGGTCCCCGCGCCCGTCGGCTTCCAGTGCCCGGAGTGCGTGCAGCAGGCCCGGCGGGAGTTCCGGCGGGGTGCGGGACGGAGGATCCGGTCGGCCGGGATCACCATGACGAAGGTCCTGCTGGTTGCCATCCTCGTGGGGTTGATCCTCGAGATCGTGGCCGGCGGACCGAACGCGCTCCAACGCCCCTCCGGCACCACCCTGATCCGTCTGGGAGCCCTCCAGCCGCTCCTCATCGCGCACGGCCAATACTGGCGCCTGCTCACCGCGATCTTCCTCCACAACGGCCTGCTGCACATCGCATTCAACGCGTACGCGCTGTGGATCTTCGGCACGGCCATGGAAGACGCGCTCGGCCGGCGGCGCTTCCTGTTGGTGTTCTTCGTCACGGGGTTCCTGGCGAGCGTCACCTCGTATGCGTTCGGGCCGGTCGACGTGGTCGGCGTCGGAGCCTCGGGCGCGATCTTCGGCGTGTTCGGGGCGTTCATCGCGTACAACTACCGGCGCCGGCACCTGGCCCTGGCGGCGGCGAACCTGCGATGGGCCATGATGATGATCCTGCTGAACGCCGTCCTGGCCATCGGGTTCGCTGGGATCGACTGGCGGGCGCACGTCGGCGGGCTGGTCTCCGGGTTCGCCGCCGGATACGTGGCCGAGGGGTTCGGACCATCGCGGCAACGAACGCTGGTGCGCGTCGCCGGGTTCGCGGTGCTGATCGTGGTGGGGGTCGCCTTGATCGCGTGGCGAACGGGGCAGATCCAGGCGCTCCCGCAGTTCGAACGGGGCGTGGCCTTCTTCAGTTCGTGATGCCGAGCGCGCCAGCCTAGCGCGCGTTCCGAGACCCTCAGCCGGGGCGGAACGGAGGCAGGCCGTCGGAGGGCTCCGACACGACGACCGGCTCTTCCCCGGTCAGCTCGGCCAGTCGGGCCGAGACCCGGTTGTAGCCGTCCCGGTCCCAGGACACCACCGTGTCGATCACCGTGCCGTCCCCGCCCACCAGGACCACGGTGGGAACGGTCTCGATGCCGAAGGCGTTCGACACGTCGTACGGCGGAAGGTCGGGGACCGCCGGGACCGCCATCCCGAACTCGCGACCGAATCGGTCCAGCTCTTCGTTCGGGTCCTGCCCCACCCCCACCACTAGGCCGGGGTGGGCCCGGCCCAGGACGTCGACCTTGGGGGCGGCCATCTGGCAGACCGGGCACGTGACCTTGTAGAAGACCACCGCCGCCGGCCCATCGCCTGTCAGGCCCGGGACGGGAGGTGCGGACGCGCCCACCTCGATGAGATCCATGGGGCCAGGATACCGTCGCGCGGCGTTACGACCCGGCCCGGTCCCCGATGCCGTAGATGCCGCCGCCACGCGTGCCCACCCAGATCATCCCTCGGAACACGGACGGCGTGGACTCGATGCACCCGTCGAGGTGGACCGACCACAGCTCCTCCGGGGGCTTGCGCGGCCTCGAGATGTCGAACGCGTGGAGGTCGCCGGCGCAGTCCCCCTGGAGCAGGACGCCGTCCACCACCACCGGCGACGACCACGTGGGCCCGGGGAGATGGATCCGCCATCGCACCTCGCCGGTCGCTCGGTCGACGCCGATGAGGTCCCCGAAGTTCGTTGCCTCGTAGACCATCCCGCGGAACACGGCGGGGGTGGCCCACACGCCACCTAGGCCGTCGCCCCCCCGCTCGGGGATGGGCACCGACCACACCAGCGGGTCCTTGGGGTTCGCCGGGTCGAGCTTCATCAGCTGCCCCACCTCGGCCGAACGCGCGTTGAACCGCTGGAGCTCGCTCCCCACGTACAGGTACCCCTCCTCGTCGATCACGACGGAGGCATCGGTGTCGTCGCCGGTCCAGAATCGAAACACCCGGCGATACCTCGTCCCGCCGGCCAGCAGGTTGGAGATGTCCCATCCCTGCACCAGCCCGCCGGAGTTGGCGAAATACGCGACGCCGTCCCGAAACGCCACCGAGCCCTCGATGGAGACGTCGTTGTCGGGGAGGTCGGCCAGGAGGCGGTCGTCGAACCCCGGGATCCGGGCCGCGATCCTCGGCTTCACGGTGACCCTTCCTTCTTCGTCGTACCCCCGGTTCAGCCTGATCACGTAGAACCAGGAGTTCTCGCCGCCCTCCAGCAGATAGTCGCCGATCACCAAAGCCGCCCCGTCCCAATCGCTGTTCCACCGGGGGTCGGGAACGCTCGTCTGCGCGTCCATGGACCACAGCACCTCGGGCTCCGGGCGATCGAGCGCGACGATCCGGAACAGGTTGTCTCGCGATCCGGCGTAGTAAAGGGGATAGCCGTCCGGGTCGGACGTGGCCGAGCCCTTGGCCAGGTCGCCGGTGACGAGCTGTGGCCGAACCGGCTCGCCGGTTCGCCCGTCCAGGAAGTGGTAGTGGCCGTCGTAGGCGCCGACCCGGACCTCGATCCGGCCGTCCTCTCCCAGGATGACGTTGGGCTGGCCGGTCCAGCCGGTCCCGCACCACTCGTCGGTCTCGCCGCCGGTCGAGGACAGGCTGCACAGCGACCCGGACGCCGGGTACCGCCACAGGACGACCGGGTCCTCCGGCACCGGCCCCCGCCCGTAGTAGGTCCGGGACGCGTTGCCCCGGAACGTGGTGATGCCGGGGAACGCGGTGTTGATCGGCCCGGGGGAGGCGGCCGCGCCGGGTTCCGGAGAAGGTGTCCCGACGGGGGTCGGCGAAGGCGAGGGGGACGGACCGGGGCTGTCCCCGCCGGCGGCCGGCCCGTTCGCCTCGCCGGTCCGAGGATCCAGGCGCCACACGATCACGGCGCCCGCGAGGAGCGCCAGGGCGAGCGCCACCGCTCCGAACGGGAGGGGGGCACGGGCCGCGTGACGGCCCCGGCGCCGGGCGCTCACCCGTCGAATCGTACCGGCCTTTCCGAGCCGGTCTTAGACCGGCCCCTTCGAACCCGGGTACGAGCCCAGCACCTTCAGCATCGAGGTGTGCAGGCGGACCTCGTCGATGGCCGCGAGGAACTCGGGGTCGTCAGCCGGCCGCTCGATGTCCAGGTAGAAGACGTACTCGAATGGGGCACCTCGCCGGGGCCGAGACTCCAGCTTGATCAGGTTGATCCCGCGCGCGGCGAAGGGCTTCAGCGAAGCGAGGAGCGAACCGGGCCGATCGTGAACCGCCCAGACGACGGAAGTCTTGTCCGGGGTCCCCAGGCCCGCGTCCTTCGACCCGATCACCGCGAACTTCGTGAAGTTGTCCGGATAGGTCTGGATCCGCTCCGCCAGCACCACGAGCCCAAGCTTGGCCCCGGCCTCGACGCTCGCGATGGCGCCCTCGTCGACCCGGTCGGACTCCGCAACCAGCCGAGCGGCCCCGGCCGTGTCGTGCACCGGAACCGGCTCGATGCGATGGGCGGCCAGGAAGTCCTCACTCTGGGCCAGGGCCTGCCAATGGGAGTAGGCCCGCTTGATGCCTTCCAGGCGTGCGCCGGGGTGCGCGAGCAGCGCGTGGTCCACCCGCACGACCACCTCGCCGACGATCCTCACCAGGTCGCTGTTCAGGAGGAGGTCATAGGTCTCGTTCACCGAGCCGGCCTGGGAGTTCTCCACCGGCACCACCCCGAACTCGGCCTCGCCGCTCGTGACCCGGGAGAACGCGATCCTGACAGTGTCGCACGGCATGGGCTCGGCGTCGGGGAACGCGGCGAGCACGGCGGTCTCGCTGAACGCACCGGGCTCTCCCTGGTAGGCCACCCTCATGACGCCCGAAGGGTAGCAGCGCCTGGGATCGCCTCGGTCTACCCAATTGAATTGGCGAGGAAGGAATCGAAGATCTTGATGGCCCCCGGCCCGATGACCACGATGAACATGGCCGGCAGGACCATGAAGATCGTGGGGAACAGGAGCTTCACCGGCACCTTCTGGGCCTGCTCCTCCGCCCGCTGGCGTCGCTTCTGCCGCAGTTCCTTGGACTGGCCCCTGAGGACGTTGGCGACGCTCACGCCGAACTTGTCCGCCTGGATCATGGACAGGACGAACCCGTCCAGCTCTGGGACCTCGGTGCGTTCGCCGAGGTTGCGGAAGGCGTCGCCCCGGCTCGCGCCGATCTGCATCTCCTGAAGCATGCGGGCGATCTCCTCCGACAGTGCGCCCGGGACGTTCCGGACCACCTGAGCGAGGGCCGCGTCGAACCCCAGTCCCGCCTCCACGCTGATCGTCAGGAGGTCCATGGTGTCCGAGAGGGACTTGCGGATCTCCTTCTGGCGCTTGGACGCCTTGGCTGAGAGCTGGGCGCTCGGCAAGGTGTACCCGAGCAGCGCGAACACGCCGACGATGGCGATGAAGAGCCCGCCCGAGAGCGGAAGCAGAGTGGCCACCACGAGCCCGCCCACCAGCCCGACGATCCCCAGGATGATCTTGAAGGCCACGACCCGCTCGGCGGACCATCCGGCCGGGCTTCCGGCCAAGACGATCAGCCGGTTGACCCGGCGAGGGAGGTCGATGGGCGTGAAACGGGCGAGGAGACCCACCACCTTGCCGGCGAAGGGCAGGGCCAGCCGCACCAGGGCCGAGCGCTGGAGCTGCTCCTCCCGAAGGGTGAACGCGCCCTTCGACACCTCCCCGACGTGAGCCTGGAGGAGGGTGACCGCGCGCCGGCGACTGCCGGTCACCGTCGCGTCGATGACGAACCCAAGCACGAAGATGGTGAGGAACGTCCCAACCAGCGCGAGCACGAGCCAGATGTCGTCAAACATCGATCTTCACCATCCTCGACATGACGAAGATCCCCAGGGCCATGAGGAGCCCGCCGGCAACGAGCATGACAAGGCCCGCCGTCCGAGTGAAGAGCACGCTGATGTAGTCGGGATTGACGATGGCGATGTACACGGCTATCGCGAATGGGAGGATCGCCAGGATCGCGACCGAGATCCGACCCTCCGCCGACAGGACCCGGACCTGACGGTGGATGTAGGCGCGTTCCCGGACCGTGTTCGCCACGATGTCGAGGACCTCGGCAAGGTTGCCGCCCACCTCGCGCTGGATGTTCACGGCCATGACCGCCCACCGCAGGTCGTCGCTGTCGATGCGATCGGCCATCGCGACCAGCGACTCCTCGACCGGCCGGCCCAGCCGGATCTCCGAGACGACCCGCTGGAACTCGGTCGCCGAGGGCTCGCTGATCTCCTTCGCCACCTGGTCCAGGGCCTGCAGGAAGCTGTGCCCGGCTCGAAGGGAGCTGGCCAGGATGGACAGGGTATCGCTCAGCTGCTCCGACAGCCTCTTCTGGCGCTTGGCCACGGCCCTGAGCAGCCAGCCGTACGGGAGAAACCCCCCGCCGGCCGCCACCAACAGTACGAAGATGATGTTCGGGAGGAGGACGGCGCCCAGGATCGCACCCGCCACGGCACCCACCGAGGTGAGGGCCACGAACTCGCCGGCGCGCATCGGGACCCCGGCCTGTTCGAGCCGCCCGTCCAGGCGGCCGCTGAATCCGCCGACCGACGCGACCCGCCGCCCCACCTCCACCAGGCCGGTCGGCATCCACATGGCCTCGAGCCTCGACTGCCTCTCGTCCTTGGTCGCTCGCCGCCGGCCCACCATCAGGCGAGCCAGGCTCCGCTGGCGCCGGCCCTTCTCGCCCACGCCGAGCAGCATGACCCCCAGCAGGAAGGCCGCGAGGAACGCGGTGCCGAGGATGATGAGCAGCCAGAAGTCTGAGCCCGTGACGGTATTGAGGATGTCGTCCATCAGGCCGCTCGACCTCCCGGCGTCGGGGCGAAGATCTCGGCCCCCACTGCGATCCCATGCTCGGCCAGGCGCTCCATGAAGCGCGGCCGAAGTCCGGTGGCCCTGAGCTGGCCGCGGAACCGACCTTCGTCGTCGATCCCCGCCGAGTAGTCGAACAGGAACAGGTCCTGCAGGCTGATGATGTCGCCCTCCATGCCCACGATCTCCGTGATGTGGGTGAGGCGCCGCACGCCGTCCTTCATGCGGGTCTGGTGGATGATCAGGTTGAGGGCCGAGGAGATCTGCTCCCGGACGGCCCGGATCCCGAGGTCCATCCCGGCCATCAGCGACATCGTCTCGAGGCGAGACAGCGCGTCGCGCGGCGCGTTCGAGTGGATCGTCGAGATGGACCCGTCGTGGCCGGTGTTCATGGCCTGGAGCATGTCCAGGGCCTCGGCCCCCCTGACCTCACCGACGACGATCCGGTCTGGACGCATACGCAGGGCATTCCGGACGAGGTCGCGGATCGTGACCTCGCCCCGGCCCTCGATGTTGGGGGGGCGGTACTCCAGGCGGACGACGTGGGGCTGCTGGAGCCGGAGCTCCGCCGAGTCCTCGATCGTGATGATCCGCTCGTCGTCGGGCAGGAACGACGACAGCACGTTCAATGTGGTGGTCTTGCCCGCGCCGGTGCCCCCCGAGACCAGGATGTTCATCCGGCCCCGCACGCAGGCGTCCAGCAGCTCGACCACGGGCCGGGTCAGGGTGCCGAAGGTGACCAGGTCCTCGGCCTGGTAGGGGTCCGTGGAGAACTTCCGGATCGTGAGGCATGCGCCGTCGATCGCGAGCGGGGGGACGATGGCATTCACGCGCGAGCCGTCGGGAAGGCGAGCGTCCACGTAGGGCGACGACTCGTCCACCCGCCGCCCAACCTTGGCCACGATCATGTCGATCGTGCGGCGCAGCTGGGCATCGTCGTGAAACTTCGCCCCGCTCCAGTAGATCTTGCCTGCCCGCTCCACGTAGATCGAATCCCACCGGTTCACCATGACCTCGGTGACCTCCGGGTCGCGGACGAACGCCTCCAGCGGGCCGAGGCCGAGCACGCTGTCCCCGATCTGCCGCACGATGAGGAGCTTCTCCTGCGCGGACATACCGGACTCCTCCTCGTCCAGAAGCTCACGTAGGCGCTGGTGGACCAACCCCTCGAGCTCGGTGTCGGACATCGAGGCGTCGTACAGCCTCGGCCCAAGCACCTCGACCAGGCGCTCCTGGATCCGCGTCCGGATGTCCCCGATCCGATCCTTCTGAGTTGCCTTCGCCAGTCGGTCTGCGAGCGTCACGTGTTCCTCCTAACCGCGCCTGAAGAGCCCGCGCTTGCGCTCATCCGTGGGGGGCGTGAGCAAGATTTCCCCTTCCCTGGGACTCGACCCGCCGGTGAGCTTCGACTCGGCGAACCGCGTGGCCAAGCGCCGGATGCTCTCGGCCACCTCGGAGCCCGGCTCCTCCAGCACCACCGGGCGCCCCTTGTTCAAGCACGTGGGGACGAGGCGGCTGGAGGGGATCATCGTGTCGACCTGGATCTTCATGGCGCGCTCCACGTCGGCGGCGTTGAGTCCCACCTTGCTGTCAGCGCGGTTCAGCACGACGTGGAAGCGTTCCCGGGGCACGCCCATCGTGAGCAGCATGTCCAGGGCCTTCGATAGGTGCTTCACGCCGACCACGTCGAGACCGGTGACTAGGCAGATGGCGTCGGACAGGTCGAAGCATGCCAGCGTCAGGTCCGTGTAGTCGGCCGACGCGTCGACCACGACGAAGGCGAAGTTGTTCCGGAGGACCCGCAGGTACTTGCCCACGGCCTCCCCGGGGGGCGGCTTCACCGAGGGGTCCGGCATCGCGCCGAAGCCCCACAGGTGCTCGCCGAGCCTGGTGGCATTGGCGAACACGGTCTCCCGGTCCGCGCCTTCGCCCAGGGAGATCAGGTCCCCTACCTCCCTCGAGGGCTCGTGCCCGAAGTAGGAGAAGACGTCCCCCATGTCGACGTCCAGGTCCACCACGGCGGTGGACTGCCGGGCGACGTCGGCGAGCGCGGCAGCCAGGTTCGTGGTCAGGAACGTCTTCCCCGTCCCACCCTTGGACGAGAACACGGAGATCACCGTGCCGCGGTGCCGGGCCTTTGTGGCCATCGAGCCGCGCTGGTCGCGGAGGTTCTCCGCCCACACGACGGCCCGGTGCACGGCGTCGCGGAGCTCGTCGGCCCCCTGCGTGACGTCGACGACGTCGCGGATGCCCGCCCGCATGGCCGCCGGGAGCATCCCGTTCCAGGACTTGTCGCGCACCATGATGATGGCGGTCATCGGCGCGGTCCGTCCCACGAACTCCGCCAGGCCGAAGGCGTCGGGTTCCTTCACCTCGGGCGACAGGACGAGTACGTCGACCGGGTCATGGGTCTCCACTAGGATCTCCTCGGCCGCCACCACGCTCTGGACCCAGCCGATCTCCTCAGGCTCCGCCTCCATGGCCCGGGCGAGCGTCGCCCGGAACTGCGGCGTGCCCACGACGAGTATCTGCTGATTCACGTCAGCCAATAACCTGTGCGTACGAGATCGGCTTCCGGTCGGTGCCCTTGTCGTCCGGGGCCAACAGGCCGAGCCACACGCTCCCCTTCTCCATGGAGAAGACGAACCGCTGCGCATCTTCGGGCAACAGAGCGAGAGTCACCGTGATCTGGCCGATCACCTGCTGGGCCTCGTTTGCGAGGGGAGCTGTCTCCACGGTGACGGGACGGAGCACCCGCAGCACCTGGACCTCCGGCACCAGGACGACCGTGACATCCCCGCCGGCGAAGGCCTCGACCCCGGTCGCCGACACGCCAGTTGACGTCTGCTGTCCCCCCGGGACGTCGAAGGTCGCGTAGATGGCCACGTGGTCGCCGCCGGTGAGAGCTCCGGCGATAGCCCGAGGCGCGTCCAGGGCCACGGTCAGGGCCTCGTGCCCCTCGGGGATCTGTAGGAACCCGCCGGGTACCGTTCCCTCACCCTGGATGCGGGCCAGCGGGATCTGCTCCCCGGCCAGGATGGCCACACCGTTCCGCTTGTCCTGGAGCTGCTCGATCGACGTCACAGCGCCAGAGACCACCGCGCTCCGAGGGACCTCGATGAGTTTGAACTCCTCCTGCTC
>DASWJF010000195.1:0-2896 GCA_036397275.1 Actinomycetota bacterium | reverse complement strand
CGGTTCTTCGTGGCGCTGCTCTTCTCCATCCCCATCTTCCTGTACTCGCCGATCGCCACCGACGTGTTCTCCCTGCGGCTCGGGGCGCCGTTCGGGATCCGGACCGACGTCCTGTCGCTGCTGCTGTCGCTGCCGGTGGTCCTGTACTCGTCGGTCGTCTTCTTCAGGGGCGCGGTGGCGGCGCTTCGGAACCGGACGCTCGACATGATGGTGCTGGTCGCGACGTCGATCGGCGTCGGGTGGGTGTACTCCGTGCTCGTCGTGTCCGGTCTCCCCGGCGAGCACTTCTTCGAGGCCATCAGCCTGCTCGCGGCGTTCGTGCTGTTCGGGCACTGGATGGAGATGCGGGCCCGGGCCGGGGCCAGCGACGCCGTGCGGGCCCTGCTCGAGCTGGCGCCGCCGATTGCGGTGGTGATCCGGGACGGAGAGCCGGTCGAGGTCCCGACGGCCGAGGTGCAGGTGGGCGACCTGCTGCTGGTCCGCCCGGGCTCCAAGGTCCCGGTGGACGCGGCCGTCGAGGAGGGGGAGTCCTCCGTCGACGAGTCGATGATCACCGGGGAGAGCCTGCCGGTGGCCAAGCGCCCCGGCGACGTGCTGATCGGCGCCACCATCAACAACGAGGGCGCGCTGCGTGCCCGGGCCACCAGGGTCGGCTCGGACACGGCGCTCGCCCAGATCGTGGCGCTGGTCCAGGCGGCCCAGAACTCGAAGGCGCCGGCTCAGCGCCTGGCCGATCGAGCCGCGTTCTGGCTGGTGCTGGTGGCTCTGGTCGGCGGGCTGCTCACGTTCGGCGTGTGGTTCGTGTTGACCGACGTGTCGTTCGCCACGGCGCTCCAGTTCTCCATCACGGTCGTGGTGATCGCGTGCCCCGATGCGCTGGGCCTGGCGACCCCGACCGCCATCATGGTCGGGACCGGCATGGGGGCCAGGCGCGGCATCCTGTTCAAGGACGCAGGGGCGCTGGAGCAGGCGTCGGCCCTCACGACGGTGGTCTTCGACAAGACCGGGACGCTTACGGTCGGTGAGCCGCGGGTCGCGGAGATCCGAACAGCGTCGGTCGAGGAGGACGAGATCCTCCGCCTGGCCGCGGCCGTGGAGCGTGAGAGCGAGCATCCGCTCGCCCAGGCCATCGTGGCGGCGGCGGCGGAGCGGGACATCCAGGCGCCCCGGGCAGCTTCGTTCCGGGCGGTGGCAGGGGCCGGTGCGGTGGCCGAGGTGGAGGGCCGCCGGGTCTCGGTGGGGAGCCGTCGGCTCCTGGAGCAGGAAGGTATGTCCCTCGACGGGCTGGGCGATGCCGGAGCGGCGCTCCAGGGTGCCGGGCGAACCGTGGCCTTCGTGGGGGTAGACGGGCGAGCGGTGGGGGTCCTGGCTCTGGCCGACACGGTCCGGGAAACGGCCGCCGCGGCCGTCTCGCGACTGCGCTCGGAGGGCGTCGAGGTGGTGATGCTGACCGGCGACAACCGAGCCACCGCCGAGCGGGTGGCCAGGGAGCTGGGGATCGACCGGGTCCTGGCTGAGGTTCGTCCCGAGGACAAGGAACGGCAGGTCGCCAGGCTCCAGGAGGACGGCCGGCGGGTGGGCATGGTGGGCGACGGCGTGAACGACGCGCCCGCGTTGGCCCGGGCCGACGTTGGGGTCGCCATCGGCACCGGGACCGACGTCGCCATGGAGACCGCGGACGTCGTGCTGATGCGAGCCGATCCGGCGGACGTCCCCACGGCGATGTCGCTGTCGCGGGCCACGGTGCGCAAGATGCGGCAGAACCTGGGATGGGCCGTCGGGTACAACGCCCTGGCCCTTCCCATCGCCGGCGGCGCGTTCGCCTGGGCCGGGCTCACGCTGCGACCGGAGATCGCGGCGCTGTCGATGTCGGGCTCGAGCCTGCTGGTGGCGGTCAACGCCCTCCTGTTGAAGCGAGCGAAGGTACCCTGAGAGGAGACATGGACACGGAACAGGTGGCCGAGCGGCAGTCGGTCGTCGTCGAGGTGACCGACGCCGACTTCGTGGAGAAGGTCGTCGAGGAGTCGAAACGACGCCCGGTCGTGGTCGACCTGTGGGCGTCGTGGTGCGGTCCGTGCAGGACGCTCGGGCCGATCCTGGAGCGGGCGGCCGAGCAACGCGAGGGTCGGTTCCTCCTGGCCAAGCTGGACGTGGACGCGAACCCGTACACGGCGGGGCAGTTCGGCGTGCAGAGCATCCCGACCGTGATCGCGTTCCGCGACGGGAGGCCGGTCGACGGGTTCATCGGCGCGATCGCCGAGCCCATGGTGAACGAGTTCGTGGACCGGATCCTGCCGTCCGAGGCGGACCTCGCGGCCCGGGAGGCCCTGGAGGGAGAGCGCACGGGCGACGTGGCCGACGCGGAGCGCCGGTATCGCGAGGCCCTGGCCGCGGACCCGGACAACCGTGCCGCCGGGCTCGGGTTGGGCCGGATCCTGGCCGAGCGCGGCGACCTCCAGGAGGCCAAGGAGATCCTGACGCGGCTCCGGCCAGACCCCGAGGCCGAGCGGCTGCTGGCCGGGATCCGGGTCTCGGAGTGGAGCACGCTGGAGGAACCGGGGACGCTCCCTTCGGCCAAGCGCCTTGCGGCGCAGGGCAAGTGGCGGGAGGCCCTGGACGGCATGCTGGGGGCCCTGCGGGACGACCGCGCAGCCCGGGAAGCGATGCTCGAGGTGTTCGCGGTGCTCGGGGACGACGCCCCGCTGGTCGCCGAGTACCGCCGCAAGCTGGCCAACGCGCTGTTCTGAGTGATCCGGTGGCCGAGGTCCACGACCGCATCCGCGATTGGTGGGACCGAGACGCGCACACCTACGATCGCTCGGCGTCGCACGCGATGACCGATCCCGTCGAGGCGGCGGCATGGCGGGCCGCGCTGGAGCGGTTCCTGCCGACTCCT
>DASWJF010000194.1:0-2796 GCA_036397275.1 Actinomycetota bacterium | reverse complement strand
CTACGGTCCCTCGCCAACCGCTGGGTGGGGATCCTCCATGGCTGCTTGGGGCACCGGCGGCTCTACTCGGAGCAGATCGCCTGGCCCACGATCGAACAGGCGGCCGCTTGACAGCTTCGGCCCGTGGGATGTCTAGCTGCCGGTTTGGGCGTGGGCCGCGGCCTCCCGGAGGGCGCAGACGAACCGGTCTCGGTCCTCATGGAACTGGCCCACCCTGACCTCCACACCCGAGGCGATCTCGTCGATGGCCACGAAGAACGCGAGCTGCCCCTCCCTGAGCGCGTCGAGGATCTCTCCGTTTCGCCTGGCCACCTTGAAGATGCTGACGCCGTCGGTGATCAGCTTGACCTCCGACAGGTGCCGGTCGAGGGCGGCCCTCCTGTTCAGGTAGTCCCAGGCCCGCCGGACCCGTTGGAGCGACATCCCCCCGTCGAGGAGGGACTTCACGACCTTCAGTGCGACCAGGTCCCGGAACGAGTAAAGGCGGGGGACCCCCGGTCGTCCTCCCGTGCCCTGAACGCCCGGCCGCACCAACCCGATCTGGTCCCAGTACCGGAGTTGGCGGGACGTGCAACCCGTGAACTTCGTGGCCTGATGCGCGGTGAACCCCTCCATAGGACGTGCGCCCCTCCGACGAGCCATCACCTACGAACACCGGCGGTCCGTCAGCCGTGTCGAGGGGGATGCTCGACCTGCATCTGACGGTTCACGCCCCTAGGGGAAGGAGAGGTTGTTGTACGACGATGTGCGGTGTGGGCGCAAGCTCGCTGGACGATCGGGGCGTCACGTGGTCAGTTCGACAACAATGCGACGGCGTTCTGGGGCGGCGGACTACTGAGCCGGAGGATCGGAGGGCCCGTGCATCCGCCCGGTGAGACGGGCCAGGAGGGCCGCGATGGAGAATCGCCCGGACTGCTGCATCGCCCGGACCTGGTCCTTCCCGAGCTGCTTGAGGTACCGGTAGATCAGCAGGGCCGCCAGGAGCATCACGCCGAAGCCGGCGATGGCGATCCCGAGGGACACCGGGAACAGCATCAGCATGACGAAGCCGGCCAGGAACGCCAGCGAGGTCAAGCGGATGCGCCGGGCGAGGTGCGTGTACAGGGATGTGCGCGACACCGCCTCGACCAGGCGGGGATCCTCCTCCGCCAGTCGTCGCTCGATCTCCTCGAGGATCTGCTGCTCATGCTCGGAGAGCGGCATCTGCACCTACCCCTTCGACGGCGACATCATTATAGGAACGACACCCTCGTAGGTTGAAGGCCCATTCCTGTGGCTTTCATCGGCCGTGCGGGGGCGGTGCTTCAGCTCGCCCGCGGATTTCCTCCCATACCGCCTGCTCAGCGGTCCCGTCGCCGGTCCAGGAGGGCGGCCGGGCGGGCCGCGCCACGACCGAACCGCCGCTCGATCCGGTCGACGGCCCGCTCCACGTCGCGCCATCGTTCCCCCCGGAGCAAGGCGAGCTGCTCGGCGCCGGCCGGGATCAGCCCGGTGGCCGCCACTCCCAGGAGGCGGACCCGGCGCCGGTCGCCGGGCAGGCCTCGGTACAGCTCGGAGGCCACCTCGTATAGGTCGGCCGCGACGTCGCTCGGGGCCGGGAGCGTCCGGGACCGGGTGAGGGTGGTGAAGTTCGCCAGGCGGATCTTGAGGACCACCGTCCGGGCTCGGTACCCATCCTCCCGAAGGCGCGACGCCACCCGGTGGGACAGGGCCAGCGCCTCCCGCAGGAGGTCCTCCTCGGCGTCCAGGTCGAACTGGAAGGTCTCCTCGTGGGAGACGGACTTCGGCGGCTCGTACGGCACCACCTCCCGTTCGTCGATCCCTCGGGCCAGCTCGTGGAGGTCTCGGGCATGTTGGTCGCCGAGGAGCCGGGCCAGCACCGCCGGCGGGGTCCGGGCCAGGTCCCCCACGGTCTTCACCCCCAGGCGCGACAGCATCTCCACGGTCTTCTCCCCCACCCCCCACATGGCTCGGGCCGGCAGCGGGTCGAGGAACGCCGGGGCGTCGACCCGCCGCACCACGACGAGCCCGTCCGGTTTGGCCTGCCGGGAGGCCAGCTTGGCCACCAGCTTGGTGGGAGCCACCCCCACGGAGCAGGTCACGCCGGTCTCGGACCGGACCTTTTGGCGGACCCGTTCCGCGACGCCCTCCGGCGGGCCGAACAGCAAGACGGCGCCGGAGACGTCGAGGAAGGCCTCGTCCAGGGCGATCGGCTCCACCAGGGGCGTGACCGAGAGCAGGATCTCGCGGAACCGGTTCGAGTGCGCCTTGTAGGACTCGAAGTCGGGCGGGAGGAAGACGGCGTCTGGGCACAGGCGGCGGGCTCGCACCGCGGGCATGGCGTTTCGGATCCCGAAGGCCCTGGCCTCGTAGGAGGCCGACATCACGACGCCACGGGTCCCGGCGCCGCCCACCACCACGGGCTTGCCGGCGAGCGACGGGTCCTTCAGGACCTCCACCGAGGCGTAGAAGGCGTCGAGGTCGACGTGGAGGATGGGCTCGGCAGTCCTGGGCGTGTCGGTTCGCTCCCCCATGGCCTCCCCCATGGCCTTCCTTCGCCCGGCGACCCTCACCATCCGGCCGAGCCTCCGCTCGCGTGCCACAGCTTCCTGGGGGGAAGCCCGGGGAAGGGATCGCCGGCCGCGAGCGCCTCCTTCAGCCGGCCGGTCCGGCGGGCCTGCTGGAGGCGGGTGAGGTCCCAGACGTCCTCGGCGATGATACTCACGCCCCTCACCCCGGTCCGGCGAAGCCGTCCCCGCACGGCCAGCACGAACGAATGGAACACCGTCTTCAACA
>DASWJF010000193.1:0-5084 GCA_036397275.1 Actinomycetota bacterium | reverse complement strand
TCGGCGGACGGGCTGTACGGCGTGGCCACCGCGATGATGCTGCTCCGATCGGGGGTGGCCCGGGTCGTTGCCGTCGAGGCGCACAGCAAGGCCTCGGACATCCGATCCCTGGGCGCGATCGAGCAGTTCGCGCTGGACCCCCTGTTCAACCGGCCCCTGGGCGCATCCGCCCTCGCAGTGGCCGGCCTGGACATGAACGCGTTCCTCGAACGGACCGGGCTTTCCGAGGAACACTGCGCCATGGTGGTGGCCAAGAACCGGAGGAACGCGCTGGACAATCCCCGCGCGGCCTACCCCGCCGACCTCGCCGCGGAGGACGTCGACGACTCGACGCCGCTTTTCTGGCCGCTCCGAGAGCTGGAGGTGGCGGCCCGGGCCGACGGGTGCGTGGTGGTGGTGCTCGCCGCCGAGGAGGTGGTCCGGGACCTCACGGAGTCCCCGGTGTGGCTGCTCGGCGTGGGATGGACCTCGGGGAGCCCCACATTGGAGAGCCGGTCGTGGGGCGAAGCGGACTTCGTTCGCCAGGCCGCCGAGCGGGCGTACGCGATGGCCGGGCTGGACGATCCCGCCGAGGAGGTCGACCTGGCCGAGGTCGACGACGTCTACGCGTTCAAGGAGCTCCAGCACCTCGAGGCCCTCGGCCTCGCGACCCCGGAGGACCTCGCCGGGATGATCGAGGAAGGGGAGCTCGAGGCCGAGGGCGACTTCCCGGTGAACGTGTCCGGGGGCTCGCTGGGGCAGGGGAACCTGTTCGAGGCCAACGGCCTGGCCCGGCTGCTCGAGTGCGTCGAGCAGCTCCGGGGGGAGGCGGGCGAGCGGCAGGTGGACCAGGCGTACCTCGCGGTAGCGCAGTCCTGGCGGGGGGTCCCGACCACGTCGGGCGCGGTCGTCGTGCTGGCCAACGACGAGGGCGCCGGGGGATGAACGTCGCCGGCGTCGACCACGTGTGGTTCTGGGTCACGGACATGGACCGCGCGGTCGGCTTCTACCGTGAAGCGCTCGGGCTCGAGCTGGTCCGGCGGTACGGCGACGAGTGGACCGAGTTCGACGCCGGGGCGGTCCGGCTCGGACTGCACGGCGCCGGGAACGAGAAGGTCCTGCCGCACGGGGGGACCGTGGTGTTCGAGGTGGACGACCTCGACGTGGCAAAGGCCACCTTCGAGGAACGGGGCCTCCGCTTCGACGAGCACCTGGGCGAGGTCCCGGGCCTCGCCCGCTACGCCTCCTTCAGCGACCCCGACGGCAACTCGATGCAGCTGATCGAGTACACGGACGCCGAGGCCTGATGGGCGGGCGGGTCGCCG
The DNA here is from genome assembly GCA_036397275.1 of Actinomycetota bacterium. GTDB lineage: Bacteria > Actinomycetota > UBA4738 > UBA4738 > HRBIN12 > AC-69. The sequence goes on along the minus strand of DASWJF010000193.1, from coordinate 3,780 downwards.
TCGTCGGCGCGGGCATGACCAGGTTCATGCGCCGTGCCCAGGAGACGGGGAAGGAGCTGGCGTGGGAGGCGGCCAGGTCCGCGCTGGACTCCTGCCAGCTCACGCTGGCCGACGTCGACGCGGTCTGCCTGACCTCGGCCCCGGACGCCTTCGACGGCGTGCACATGAAGGGCGAGTACCTCTCGGACGGGGCCGGCGGCGTCGGCAAGCCGTTCATTCGGACGTACGTGGGCGGGGGCAGCGGGGTGTTCACGGCGATCCAGGGGTGGTACACGGTGGCGAGCGGCATGTTCGACGTGGCCCTCCTGGTGGCCGAGGAAAAGATGTCGTCGACGCAACCCCATCCCCAGGCGGCGTTCCTGACGATCTTCGACAGCATCCTCGAGCGACCCCTCGGCCCGAACCTGCTGTGGATCTTCGCGCTCGAGATGAACCGGTACATGTCGGTGTACGGGCTCGACAAACGCGACATCGCGGCGGTAGCGGTGAAGAACAAGCGGAACGCGGCGAACCATCCCGCGGCGATGCTCGGGCAGGCCGAGGTGTCCGTGGAGGACGTGCTCCAGAGCGAGGTCCTGGCGTGGCCGGTGCAGCGCCTCGACGTGTCGCCCATCTCGGACGGCGCGGTGGCGGTCGTGGTCGCATCGGAGGACGCGGCGAAGCGGATCACCGACAGTCCGGTGTGGATCGAGGGCGTGGGATGGAACCTCGACACGGCGTACTGGACGAACCGCGACCTCGTCTACCCCGAGTACGTGGAGAATGCCGCGCGGATGGCGTACGAGATGGCCGGCGTGAAGGAGCCGCGCAAGCAGCTCCACATCGCCGAGCCGTACGACCCCTTCGACTACAAGGAGCTGCACCACCTGGAAGGGCTGCTGCTGTTCGACAGGGGGAAGGCCCCGGAGGCGATGCGCGACGGCGTGCTCGACCGCGACGGCGACCTGCCGTCTTGTCCCTCGGGGGGGCTGCTGGGGGTGGGGAACCCCATCGCCGCGGCCGGGCTGATGAAGATCGCCGAGCTGTTCTGGCAGCTCCGCGGGGAAGCCGGTGCCCGGCAGGTGCCCGGTACCCCCGAGCGCGGCGTGGCCCAGGCCTGGGGCGACCTCATGCAGGTGGGCACCGTGGTCGTGATGGGCGTGGACCATGCTCGGGTGGGTGGCCGCGGGGTCGCCGCTCCGCCTGCTGCCTTACCCGTGATCCAGACGCCCCCGTACACGGCCGGGGGGCATCCGCTGTCCGACGCTCAGTTCCGGTCCTCTGTGGGCGCGGTGGACCACCGCGTGGACGCGCGGTACGCCTGGGACGCGGGGGTGGCCATCGGGCGGTTCCTCGACGGGCTCCAGAACGGCAAGATCCTCGGCCGGGAGTGCCGGGGGTGCGAGCGGGTGCTCGTTCCGCCACGCATGTTCTGCGAGCGCTGCTTCCGGGAGACCGACGCCTGGGTGCAGGTCGAGCACACCGGGATCGTGCAGACGTACTCGATCTGCCACGTGTCCTGGGACATGCAGCCGCTCGAGTCCCCGGAGATCCCCGCGGTCATCTCGATCGACGGCTCGGACGGGGGGCTCCTCCACAAGCTGGGCGCGGTCGAACCGGACAACGTGCGGATCGGGATGGGCGTGGAGGCGGTGTGGCGGCCGGTGGGGGAGCGGACCGGGTCGATCCTCGACATCGCGCATTTCCGCCCACGGAGAGACGGCTGATGCGGGAGAAGATCGCGAAGCCCGACGAGGTGCGCCGGTGGCCGGGTGAGTTCCCGGTCGGCCACCACTACACACCCGGCGTCGCCGGCGAAGCCTTCTTCACCGCCCTTCGGGACCGCGGGGCCATCCTCGGGTCGCGATGCGAGGCCTGCTCGTACACGTACGTGCCGGCCCGGTTGTTCTGCGAGCGATGCTTCGCAGAGCTGGCCGCCGACGTTGAGGTCGGCCCGGAAGGCACGCTCGTCTCGTTCACGATCGGGTTCGTGGGTGTGGAGGGCGAGCCCCTCGACCGGCCGGTCACGCTCGGGCTGGTGCGGCTCGACGGGACCGACGCCGTCCTCCTCCACCACGTCCTGGACCCGGCCGAGGAGCCCCTCGAGATCGGCGAGCGGGTCCAGGTCGTCGTGAGACCGGAGAGGGAGCGGACCGGCTCCATCCTGGATATCGAAGGGTTCCGCCCGGCCGCCGACGAGTCGGACTGAGGTTCGCCGAAGGCCGTCTCCGGTCCCTCGTATGCTTGGCCCGATGAGCCAGGCATTGTGCGAGCGCTGCGGCGAACCGCTCCCCGAGGACGCTCGGTTCTGCCCCAACTGCGGATTCCCGGTGGGGGCCCCGCCCACGGAGGAGCGGAAGCTCGCGACCGTCGTGTTCGTGGACCTGGTGGGATCGACACAGCTGTCGGCTCAGATCGACGCGGAGCGGTATCGAGAGGTCGTCGCCGCGTTCTACCAGGCCGTCACCGAGGAGCTCGAGTCGCTCCGGGGACGGGCGTACAACTTCGCCGGGGACGCGGTGGTCGGCGAGTTCGGGATCCCCACCAGCCACGACGACGACGCGCTTCGGGCCATCCGGGCGGGGCTGTCGATCGTGAAGCGGGTGGAGAGGATCGGAGAGGCGTTCGGCATCCCGGCGCCGCTCCGGTGCCGGGTGGGCGTGAATACCGGCCGGGTGGCCATCGGGGCCGAGTCCGCCGAGCGGGGGCTGCTGTTCGGGCCCGTGGTGAACGCCGCGGCCCGTCTCCAGCAGGCCGCCGAGCCGGGCGCGGTGCAGGTCGGCGAGACCACGTGGATGCTCACGAAGGACCAGGTGGAGTTCGGCGAGCGCAGGGAGGTAGGGGCCAAGGGGTTCGAGGAGGCCCTCCCGGCCTGGCCGGTGATTGCGCTCGTGCCCCGCTCGTCCCGCAGAACCATCCCCCTCGTTGACCGGCGACATGAGCTACGACTGATCAGCGAGACCTTCGAACGGGCCGTGGAGGCCCGGCGGGGGCACATGGTGACCCTGTTCGGCGAGCCGGGGATCGGAAAGAGCCGGGTGGCCGACGAGTTCGTGGCGGGCTTGCCGGAGGGGACCAAGGTGCTCACCGGCCGGGCCAGCCCGTTCGAGGAGGACGTGACGTTCGGTCCTCTCGCCCAGATCCTGCTCCAGGAGATGGGAGAGCGCCCCGACGCCTCGCCCGAGCGCCTCCGCTCCCGGCTGGAGGACGTCGTGGCGGCGTGCTGCCCGGCCGACCAGGCTCTGGCGGTGGCGGCCCGGCTTGGCCTCGCCCTGGGCCTGGGAGAGGAGCCCCGAGGTGGGAGGCGCTACCGGGTGGCCGAGATCCGCTCGGGCCTGCTTTCGTTCTTCCAGGGGCTCTCGGCCCGGGGGCCCATCGCGATGGTCGTCGAGGACCTCCATCAGGCCCAGCCCCCCCTCCTCGACCTGTTGGAGCAGGTCGTCCGGGAGGCCAGGGAGCTCCCGCTGCTCCTGCTGTGCGTGGCCCGGTATCAGCTCCTGGACGACCGGCCGGATTGGGGCGGTGGCCTCGGCGACTCGTTGAACCTGTACCTGGAGCCGCTGTCGCTCGCCGACGCCACCGAGCTCGCCCTGGAGGCCGGTGAGCGACTGGACGAGGAGACGGCCGAACGGATCGCCCGGCACGCCGGCGGGAACCCGTTCTTTATCGTCGAGACCACCGGCATGCTGATGCACGCGGAGGCGGAGCTCTCCTCCGACGCGGAGCCCCTGCCTCGAGCGCTCCTACCACCCACCGTCCAGGCGGTGATCGCGGAGCGCATCGACCACCTCGCGCCGGAGG
>DASWJF010000192.1:0-2495 GCA_036397275.1 Actinomycetota bacterium | reverse complement strand
AAGGCCGCCCGGACGGGCAAGATCGGCGACGGCAAGATCTGGGTCGCGCCGGTCGAAGAGGTCGTCCGGATCCGCACGGGTGAACGAGGCCCCGACGCGCTCTGAGGCACCGGGCCGTCCCGTCCCGGTCGCCCGGCTCCTCGACGAGCTTCGAGCCCTCGACCGGGCGTACTCCAAGGGCCACCACGGACGGTGGTCCGCCGCCCGCCGGGCCGGGCTGGTCGACGCCTGCCTCCGGGACCTGTTCGCGGAAGGCGACCCGCCGCCAGGCGTCACTCTCGTCGCGCTGGGCGGCTACGGGCGGGGCGAGTTGGCCCCGTGCTCCGACGCCGACCTGCTGGTCCTTCACCCCGGTGACCGGCCGGAGGAGCTCGCGGTCCTCGCGGAACGGTTGCTGTACCCGCTTTGGGACGCCGGCCTCACCGTGGGCCACGCGGTTCGCACCCCGGACGAGTGCCTGGCAATCGCCGCAGAACGACTCGATGCGGCGACGGCGATGCTGGACGGGCGCCCCCTGGCGGGCGACGAGGCGGCGTGGGCCGACGTGCACGGGGGCCTGCTCGCGGAGGCCCGGGAGGATCCGCGCGCCCTGGCGGAGCGGCTCCGCGAAGACGCGCGGGCGCGCCGCGAGCGACACGGCCCGGTCTCCTCACTGCTGGAGCCGGACGTCAAGGAGGGCTGCGGCGGGCTGCGTGACGTCCACGCGCTGGGATGGCTGGCGGTCGTGATCACCGGCCGGCGGGAACTCTCGATGCTCGAGGGTCCGGGGTTGGTCCGCCGGGCGGAACGGGAAGCGGTGGACGCGGCCGAGGAGTTCCTGGTTCGGGTCCGGAGCGCGCTGCACCTCGAGACGGGCCGAGCCACGGATCGCCTGTTCCTGGACCACCAACCGTCTATCGCCCGGGCCATGGGGTTCGAAGACGAGCCGGGCCTTCGCGCCGTGGACGCACTGATGCGAGCCGTGTTCGAGCACGCCCGGCAGGTCGAGCACGTCTCCGGCTCGGTGTTCGACCGGCATCTCCAAGGGGAGTCGGAGGTGGTCGAGGTCGAGGACACACCGGAGGGCGTGCTTCGCGCGTTCGCCGACGCGACACAGGAGCGAAGCATGATGGCGGCCGCGACCCTGGACCGGATCGAGTCGATCGAGCTGCCCGAGGAGATCGGATGGACGGAGGGCGTCCGCGAGCGCTTCCTCGGCATCCTGCGGGCCGGTGAGGACGGGATCGGAACGCTCGAGACCATGGACCGGATCGGCCTCCTCGAGCGGCTCGTCCCGGAATGGGGCCCGGTCCGGTGCCGGCCCCAGCGCGATCCCTACCACCGGTCCTCGGTCGATCTGCATCTCCTGCACGCGCTGGCCGGCATGTCGCGGCTCGTGAACGCCGGGGACGATGCCGACCCGCTGGTGAAGGAGGCCGCCGCGGCGGTCGAGGACCCCGATGGCCTCCTGCTGGGTGCGCTCCTGCACGACATCGGCAAGACCGGCGAGGGAACCCACGTGCCGGTCGGCGTGCGGCAGGCCTCCCGGGCCCTGGACCGCATGGGCCTGCCGAAGCACACCCGAGACCTGGCGCTGTTCCTGGTAGCCGAGCACCTGCTGCTCTCCGACACGGCGACCCGCCGCGATCTCGAGGACGACGACCTGGTCCTGGACGTGGCCGTTCGGGTCGGCGACCCCCAGCGACTGGCGGGGCTGTACCTGCTGGCCGTGGCCGACGCCGGGGCAACCGGTCCGCTGGCCTGGACCCCGTGGCGGGCCACGCTCATCCGCGAGCTGGTCGCCAAGGTGCAGCGGGTCCTGGAGCGGGTCGAGATGGGTCCCGAGACCGCCGAGCGCCTGGCCGAGCGGGCGGGCGCGCTGCGCGCCGCCCTATCCCACGAAGATCCGGTGGAGGTGGACCGGTTCCTGCGGCGGATGCCCCGAAGCTATCTCCTCTCCATCCCGGTCGAACAGATGGCGCGGCACCTCCCGTTGCTCCGGGCTCCGCTCGGGGCGTTGGAGGTTCGGACGGTGGCCGGTCCCGGCACTCGCCCCGCCACGTACGGCCTCACGGTGATCGCCGCCGACCGGCCCGGCCTGCTGTCCCTGATCGCGGGCGCGCTGTCGCTGGCCGGCCTGTCCATCCTGACCGCGCAGGTGTTCACCACCGAGGACGGGGTGGCCGTGGACGTGTTCGAGGTGGAGGGGGCGTTCGAGGAGGAGATCGGCGAGGAACGGTGGCGGCAGTTCCGCACCAGGTTCCGGAGAGCCGTCGAGGGCCGGCTCTCGCTCGAGTACCGCGTCGAGCAGAAGCGCCGGCACTACCCAACGCCGCGCGCCGAGATCCCGGTCGGGGTCACCGTGCACAACGACGCCTCGGACTTCTTCACGGTCGTGGAGGTCGAAGCGCCGGACCGGATCGGGCTCCTGTTCGACATCACCCGGACGCTCGCGGAGCTTCACCTCGACGTGCACCTGGCCAAGGTGGCCACGTACGGGCACCGGGTGGTGGACG
>DASWJF010000191.1:0-3467 GCA_036397275.1 Actinomycetota bacterium | reverse complement strand
CCGTCGATCACCACGTCGGCCCTCGTCGTCTCGGCGGCCGTGACGACGGTGCCGTTCTTGATGAGCGTCCTCACGTCACACTCCCCCCTGGACCCGATCGAACGCCACATCGAGCGTCTCGATGGCCCGCTGGGCATCCTCCTCCGTGATGACGAGAGGCGGTGCCAGGCGAAGCGCGTTGCCGTACAGCCCGCCCTTGCCGATCAGGACGCCCTGCTCCTTGCAGGCCTCCAGGACCTGGGTGGCCCCGTCGGGATGCGGCTCCTTGGTCTCGCCGTCCTTCACCATCTCGACCCCGATCATCAGGCCCTTGCCCCGGACCTCGCCGACGACGTCGTAGCGGTCCTCCAGCTCCTTCAGCCCGTCGAACAGGTACTTGCCCACCCGCTGCGCGTTGTGCTGGAGATCGTTCTCCTCGATGTGGTCCAGGTTGGCCAGGGCGACCGTGGAGGCAATGGGGTTGCCGCCGAAGGTGGAGATGGAGTTGGCTCGGAGTGAGTCCATCATGTCGGCTCTGCTCACCACGGCCCCGATGGCCATCCCGTTGCCGAGTCCCTTGGCGCACACCATGGCGTCGGGTTGCACCCCGTAGCTCTCGATCCCCCAGTAGGCCTCTCCGGTCCGGCCGAACCCGGTCTGCACCTCGTCGGCGATGAATGGGATGCCGAACTCGTCAAGGATCCCCTTCACGATCTGGAAGTACTCGGCCGGCGGCGTGACGAACCCGCCGACCCCCTGGATCGGCTCCGCGATCATCGCGGCCGGCTCGCCGGTCGTGGTGGTCTCGATCACGTTCCGGAGGTCTTCGGCGCACGCGACCCCGCAATCGGGGTACTTCAGCCCCAGCGGGCACCGGTAGCAGTACGGGGCCAGCGCGTAGGACACGTTCAGCGGAGTGAACGAGGTCGCCGACCACCCCTTGTTGCCGGTGATCCCCACGGCTCCGAACGAGCGTCCGTGATACGAGTTCCGAAGCGCGATGACCTCGTTCGACCGTCGCCAGCTGGTGGCGAAGAGCAGCGCGGCCTCGATGGCCTCGGTCCCCGAGCCCACGAAGAACGCCTTGACCCCCGAGGGTGAGTCGATGGGGGCGAGCTTGGTGAGGCGCTCGGCCAGCTCCACCATCGGCCGGATGAGGTACAGCGTGGAGGTGTGGGCGATCTTCCCGGCCTGCTCGGTGAGGGCCCGGACCAACTCCTCCACCACATGCCCGGAGATCGTGGTCACGATGCCGCCGAAGAAGTCCAGGTACTCCTTACCGGCGCCGTCCCACACCCTGGTGCCCTCGGCCCGGACCAGCTCGATGGGCTCCTTGTAGTACAGGGCCAGCCAGGAGGGCAGGACCTCCCGGTGCCGGCCCAGGAGCTCGGCAGCCCCGCCGTCGTCGGCCGCGCCCGAGGATGGACTCACGGCAGGAGCTCCGTGAGCTCGCCGTAGGTCTCGGGACGACGATCCCGCATGAACTGCCACGTGTCCCGGACCTCCCGGATCATGTCCAGGTCGAGGTCGGCCACCAGCACCTCGTCCTCGGAGTCGGACGCCTGCGCGACGATCTGGCCCCGGGGGTCGCAGAAGTACGACGACCCGTAGAACTTCGCCGTCGACAGCGGCTTCTCCACGCCGACCCGGTTGATCGCGGCGATCCAGTACCCGTTGGCCACGGCGTGCGCCGGCTGCTCCAGCTCCCACAGGTACTTGGAGAGCGACTCCACCGTGGCCGACGGGTTGAACACGAGCTCGGCTCCCTTCAGCCCCACCTCCCGGGCGACCTCGGGAAAGTGCCGGTCGTAGCAGATGATGAGCCCGATCTTGCCGACGGAGGTCTGGAACACGGGATACCCGAGGTTCCCAGGCTTGAAGTAGAACTTCTCCCAGAAGCACGGCCCGACGTGGGGGATGTGGGTCTTCCGGTACTTGCCGAGGAGGGTCCCGTCGGCCTCGATCACGGCAGCCGAGTTGTAGTACACGCCGGTCTGAGCCTCCTCGAACCACGGCACGATCAGGACCATGTTGTGCTGCCGGGCGACTTCTCGCATCCGGGTCATGGTGGGCCCGTCCTCGGGCTCGGCCGTCCGGTACCACTTGGGGTCCTGCTCCGCCGGGAAGTACGGTCCGTGGAAGATCTCCTGGAGCCCCGTGACCTTGGCCCCCTCCGCGGCGGCCTTGCCGATCAGCTCGACGTGCTTCTCGATGGCCTCCTCTTTGGACATGTTGGCATAGCACTGGATCACGGCAGCGCGAACCATGGTCATGTGCGACCCACCTCCCTCCGGGGATCGCCCCCGGCCGTCGGCCCGGCGAACGGGGCTACGCGAACGCCGGGATCAGTTGTTTCCCGAAGCTCTCGATCACCCCCGCGGGGTCGTCGACCATCGAGTAGATGTTGAACTGGTTCACGCCGAGCGCCTCCAGCTCCTTCAGCTTGGCCAGGCACTGCTCGGCCGTCCCGATCACGCAGAACCGGTCCACCACCTCGTCGGTGACGAACGACGCGTGCTCGGCGCCAGTCCTCCCGTGGTCCGCGTAGTCGTAGTGGTCCCGGGCCTTGATGAAGTCGGTCAGCTCCTGCGGCAGGTCCGTCGAGCTGTACCGCTTGACCAGGTCGACGACGTGGTTGGACACGAGCGCCGGGAACCACCGGACCTGCTCGCGGGCGTGGTGGAGGTCGTCGGTGACGTAGGCGGGCGCCGCGCTCATGATCTGGATGTCCTCGAACCGCCTCCCGGCCTGCTCGGCGCCCTCCTTCACGTACTGGAGCGACCACTCGATGATGTAGGGGTCGGCGAGCTGCATGATCAGCCCGTCGGCCACCCGCCCGGCGCACCGCAGGGCCTTCGGGCCGTAGGCCGCCACCCACACCGGGAGGGGGCCCTTGGCCCACTTCAGCTGGGTGGGCGTGCCGTCGTAATCCACCTCCCGGCCTTCGGCCAGGGCCTTGATCGTTCGGCACGCCTCCTCCAGCCGCTCCACGGTCACCGGCGGCTTGCCGATCACGCGGCGGGCGCTGTCGCCCCGGCCGATGCCCATCACCATCCGGCCCCCGGAGATCTCGTTCAGGGTGGCCAGCGCGCTCGCGGTCACGGTGACGTCGCGGGTGGCCGGGTTCGTTACGCACGGGCCGATCCGGATCCGCTTCGTGTTCAGGGCGATCAGCGTGAAGACCGGGTAGACCTCCTGCCACAGGACGTGGGAGTCCCAGGCCCACACGTAGTCGAACCCGTTGTCCTCGGCCAGCTTGGCCCACTCCACCACGCGCGATGGCGGCGGGTCCAGCATGAACGTGACCCCGAAGGAAAGCATGACGGCTCCCTTGCCCTGATGGGTCCGATTCTCGACTACTCGCCGCCCGGCGTCACCTCCACGGTCTCCTTCTGGTAGCCGGCGCCGTTCACGTCCACGCCCTCGGCCTCCCGCTACTACTCTGCCGGACGAGGCGTCAGCAGGGCAAGGGAGCGGCTAGTGCGTGG
>DASWJF010000190.1:0-2127 GCA_036397275.1 Actinomycetota bacterium | reverse complement strand
GCCGTGAAGTCGGGCACGGAGCCCGGGTCCGTGGCCAGCACCTCCACCAGCTCCCCGGGCCGCAGGTCCCGCATGGCCTTGGCCGTCTTCACGATGGGCAGCGGGCAGGACAGTCCCTTCAGGTCCAGCTTCATGACCGTGGTCCTCATCGCTCGTTCCCTCCCCTGCGTCCGATCTCCGGGATCCGGCCCTTCGGGACCGTCTCCCAGTACAGCCGGTTGAACATCCACTTCGCCAGGTGCCAGGCCCTCGACGGCCGGGGGGGCGTGGGGGGGTGCTCGTAGTCGAACCGGAGGGCGGTGGCCCGGCCGTTGCCGGTCTCGAGGAAGCACATGACCCGGCCGCCGTAGTTCGCCCTCGCCGCAGTGCCCCGGACCAGCGAGGCGATGCGGCTGGCCACCACCGGTGCCTCGAAGTGCGCGGTGGAGCCGCTCTTCGAGATTGGCAGGTTCGTGGCATCCCCGATCGCGAACACGTTCTCGTACCCCTCGCGCTGAAGGGTTGTCCGATCCGTTGGGACCCAGCCGGAGGCATCCCCCAGCCCCGAGGCCTCGATCACCGTCTGACCGCGGTGGGGCGGCACCAGGACGAGGAGGTCGTATTCGGCCTTCTCGCCCTCCAGGGAAGCCACCACGTGCGCGCTCGGATCGACCGACTCCACGTTGAAGAACGTGGAGAGGCCGATGCCCCGAGCTTCCATGATCGGCTGGATCACCTTCGATGCCGACTCGATCGTGAACGCCCTGTTGAGCGGTGAGAGCAGCGTGACCTCGCTCCGCTCCCGGAGCCCGCGCCTCCGCAGGTAGTCCTCCACCATGAAGGCGAACTCCACGGGCGCCGGCGGGCACTTGTACGGGATCCCCGCCACGCCCACCAGGATCCGGCCGCCCTTGAACCGCCGCAGCTCCTCGCGCAGCCGCTGCGCCCCGTCCAGCGAGTAGAAGTCGTGGGAGCCCTCGATCAGGCCCGGTATCCGCTCCGGCGCGTAGCCCGCGCCGGTGGCGACCACCAGGTAGTCGAAGGCCAGCCTGCCGCCACGGGAGAGCTCCACCGCGCCGGCGTCCGGGTCGATCCGTGTGGCGCCGTCCACCACCAGCTCGACGTCCTTGCGAAGCAGAGTCCGCTCGTCGCGGGCCAGCCACCGCCCGTTCGCCTGGCCCAGCGCGACGTACAGGAAGCCGGGCTGATACACGTGCATGCCGGTGGGGTCGACCACCGTCACCCGAGCGTCCCCACCCAACTCCTTCGAGACCAGGTTCGCGGCGAGCGTGCCGCCGACCCCCCCGCCCAGCACGACGATCCGAGCCGGCATCTCGGGCTCACCTGGCCTTTCGGACCACGAACCGCGTGTATCCGTCCTCCTGAACGACCTCCACCAGGTCGTGCCGGGCCTTCGCGACCCAGGCCGGGATGTCCGTCTTCGACCCGTCGTCGCTCGACAGCACCTCGATAACCTCGCCGACCTGCCCCTCCCGGATCGCGCCGATCAAGGACATCAGCGGCCCGGGGCAGGGCATCCCCCTCGCGTCGATCGTCCGGTCAACGTTCGTCGTCACCGTCATCTCCCACACCCCCCTAGATGAACGTCAAAGGGCCGGTGGCCTCGGCCATGAACGCCGCGACCCCCTCCACGTCGTCGACCATCGGGTCCAGGTCCTCCCGAGCGAGTCCCAGCATCTCCATCGAGAGCGAGCAGGCGTGGATCGCCACTTCGCCGATGTCCCTCGCCTGCCGGAAGGTCTCGCTCCAGTGCTGGCCGCCGTGGCGCTGCACGATCGCCGCGCCCTCGGGGCCGGCCTCCGGCGCCACGCCGTGGTCCTTGAGGACCCGGTCGGCGCGGAACGCGTCCAGGGCCCAGTACTGGAGGAGGATGTCCACCTTGCGCTCCATGGCCGCGGCGCCCACGGCCAGCACGGCTGCCGCGTTCAGTTTGTCGTCCGTACCGGAGAACAACACCAGCGACAAGGTCTCCTGTGAACCGTCCATCTCGGCCTCCTTCGCCCTTTGCCAGGAGCGTGCCAGGCAGGGGGTGGAACGAGGGGGGCCGTGCGTCCCTCCTTGGGTGGGGCATGTGGACGGCGGTGGAGGGGACCTTCGGCCCTTTCCGCAGGTCAGAGTGCGCGTAGC
>DASWJF010000189.1:0-3251 GCA_036397275.1 Actinomycetota bacterium | reverse complement strand
TCGCCGGCCATCGCCCTGAACCTCGCGAGCTGGCCGGTGGACGACCTCCCGCTCGAGCTGCTGGCCCGGGTGCTCCAGGGTGGCCAGGACGTGGCGAACGAGGCCGGCGTGGCCGTGGTGGGCGGGCACTCCATCACCGACCCGGAGCCGAAGTACGGGATGGTGGCCCTGGGGTTCGTCTCCGCCCAGCGGATCGTGCGGAACTCGACCGCGCCGGCCGGCGCCGCACTGTTCCTCACGAAGCCACTCGGCCTGGGGATCATCACCACGGCCATCAAGCGCGAGCGGGCCACCGACCTCCAGGTCCGCACGGCCGTGGAGGTCATGACCACGCTGAACGCGAACGCGGCGGGGGCCATGCTGGCGGCCGGAGCGCAGGCCGGCACCGACGTCACCGGGTTCGGCCTCCTCGGTCACCTCCAGAAGATGGCCGAGGCCTCCGGCGTGGCGGCCACGGTGTTCGCCGGCGCCGTGCCCCTGCTGCCCGGGACCCTGGACCTGGCTCGAGCCGATGTCGTGCCGAGCGGCACGAAGCGAAACCACGCGTACCTCCGGCCCTTCGTGAACTGGGGCGAGCTCACGCTGCCCGAGCAACTGGTCCTGGCCGACGCCCAGACTTCCGGGGGCTTGCTGATCGTCTCCACGAACCCCGAGGAGATGCGGCTCCGCCTGGTCGAGCTGGGGGTCCAGGCTGTGGAGATCGGTCTCACGGAGGCGGGGGAACCCGGCCACGTCGGCGTCGAAGGGCGGCTCGCGCCGGGTTGAACGGACACTCAGGGAATAGCACCGCGCTGATACAGTTATTGCTACTGCAATGGTCCAGCTTGACCCCGTGTTCTTCAAGGAGATCGTCGAGCACGGGCTCCGGGAGTTCCCGAACGAGGCCTGCGGCCTGGTCGCAGCCAGGGACGGCCGGCCCGTGAAGGTGTTCACCCTGCGCAACCTGGACGCCAGCCCGGTGTCCTACCGGCTGGACCCGAAGGAGCAACTGCACGCCTTCAACGAGATGGACGAGGAGGGCTGGGACCTGTTCGCGATCTACCACTCGCACACCCACTCCGAGGCCTTCCCGTCGGAGACCGACCGGGGCCTGGCCTTCTATCCGGACTCCCATTACCTCATCCTGTCCTTGTCCGACCGAGAGAACCCGGAGCTCCGGGCATTCCGGATCCTGGACGGCGAGGTCGCCGAAGAGGAAGTGACCGTCACATGAGCCTTGGCTTCACCGAAGAGCAGGTCCGGCGGTACTCCCGCCACATCATCCTGCCGGGGATCGGCGGGGAGGGGCAGCGCAAGCTGCTCGACTCGAAGGCCCTGGTGATCGGGGCCGGGGGCCTGGGCTCGCCGGTTGCCATGTACCTTGCGGCCGCCGGCGTGGGAACCCTCGGGATCCTGGACTTCGACCGGGTGGACGAGTCGAACCTCCAGCGCCAGATCCTCCACTCGACCCCCGACGTGGGCCGGCCCAAGGTGGAGAGCGCCGTGGACCGGCTGCGGGCCATCAACCCGACCATCGAGATCGTGCCCTACGACACCGTCCTGTCCTCGACGAACGCGTTCGAGATCCTCGAGCCGTGGGACGTGGTGATCGACGGCACCGACAACTTCCCCGTCCGCTATCTGGTGAACGACGCCACGCAGATGCTCGGCAAGCCGCTCGTCTACGGCTCGATCTACCAGTGGGACGGGCAGGCCACGGTGTTCATGCCGGGCCGGGACGCGCCGTGCTACCGGTGCCTGTTCCCGCAGCCGCCACCGCCCGGGACGGTGCCGTCGTGCGCCGAAGGCGGCGTGTTCGGCGTGCTGCCCGGGATCGTCGGAAGCATCCAGGCCACCGAGGCCATCAAGCTGATCACGGGGGTCGGCGAGCCGCTCATCGGGAAGCTGCTGGTCTTCGACGCGCAAGCCATGGAGTTCACCACCGTGAAGGTCCGGTGGGACGCCGACTGTCCGGTGTGCGGCAAGGAGCCGACCATCACCGAGCTCATCGACTACGACGCGTTCTGCGGCCTCGCCCCCGGGCAGGTCCCGCCCGAGGCCGAGCACGGCGTCTCGACGCTCGCATAGCAGGAGGGGGATCGGATGTCCGTTCGCGTGAAGCTCCCCACCATCCTCCGAAAGCACGCAGGGGGCGAGGCCCTGGTCGACGCCGACGGCGCGACCCTCCGCGAGCTGCTGTCGGACCTCGAATCAAGGTACCCGGGGATCACGAAGAACGTCGTGTCCGACGAGGGCGGCCTGCACCGGTTCGTCAACGTGTACGTGAACGACGAGGACGTGCGGTACCTCGGCTCCTTGGAGACCGCCGTGAAGGAGGGCGACACCGTCTCCATCCTCCCGGCCGTGGCCGGCGGCTGAGCCACGGCCGTTGACCGCGTCCCGCCACTCTGGTTAGAATCCTGACCAGTCATGAGTGAAACCGTTCCGTTCACCCACGCCAAGGCCCGCCTGTCCGAGCTCGTCGACAGGGTGGAGCAGGAACACGAGCGCTTCCTCGTCACTCGCAACGGCAGGGCCGCCGCTGTCCTCATCAGCCCCGACGACCTGGAGGCCTTGGAGGAGACCGTCGACATGCTTCAAGACCGCGAGCTCATGGAGTCGATCCGAGTGTCGCGGCAGCAGGCGGCGGAGGGCAAGCGGCTCCGTCTGAGCGATCAGAGGAAGTGACCTTCGAGGTCGAGATCACCCCCGAAGGGCTGCGACATCTCGACCGCCTCCCTGCCAAGGTTCGAAACGCCGTCCTTGAGGCCATCTTCGGCACGATCGCCGAGAATCCGCAGCGCGCCGGTAAGGCGCTTCGCGGTGAACTGGAGGGCCTGTACTCGGCGAGGCGAGGCGACTTCCGCGTCGTCTACGAGATCGACGAAGCCCGCCACGTGGTGCTGGTTCACCGCGCCCAACACCGCGGGAAGGTGTACCGGCGACGCTGATGCGATCGAGCCGTCCTGGGGCGATGGCGGCCGGTCGTCGGGGCCCGTGCTGAGATAATCGGGCCCGTGCGCTACCGGGACATCCTCGACGCGATCGGCGAGACTCCGCTGGTGGGCCTGCCCCGCCTGAGTCCCAAGCCGGAGGTCCGGCTGTGGGCCAAGCTGGAGGGCCAGAACCCCTCGGGCTCGCTGAAGGACCGCATCGCCAAGAAGATGATCGAGACGGCCGAGGCCTCCGGGGAGCTCACGCCGGACAAGATCATCCTGGAGCCGACCTCGGGCAACACCGGCATCTCCTTGGCCATGGTGGCCCGCCGCAAG
>DASWJF010000188.1:0-1786 GCA_036397275.1 Actinomycetota bacterium | reverse complement strand
CCGGCAGGAAGCCGCCCTCGGTGCCTATCTGCCAGACCGGCAGGGCCGCTCGGGCTCGCCCCCGACGCATCGGGCGCGAGGCGACCTTCAGGATGAGGAACCGCGAGTTGCAGCCGTTCAGGAGCCGGAACCGGTACCGGCGCGGTTCGACCTCCAGCACCGGCCAGGTGCGGCCGTTGACCACCATGGCGTTCCCGAAGAACTCGGGGTTCCAGATGGGCGAGATGTCACTGTCGTGCGAGCCGATGTACGGTCCCGCGAACCCGTCGAAGAACTCGCGGCTCGACGGGTAAGACAGCGACCCGTCGGCGTTGAAGGATCGGTCCTGGATCACGATGGGGATCTCGAAGTACCTCGTTCCCGCTGGGTCGCCGAGCTTCGGGGCCGGCCCCGGGAGCATGCCGGCCCCGAGGTCGGAGGAGCCGCCCCTCAGGAGGTAGAAGCCGGCCGGCCCAGCGTAGACGTTCAGGCGGGTCATCCCCAGCGTGTGGTCGTGGAACCAGAGCGTGGACGCCCGCTGGTCGTTCCGGTACTGGAACACGGCCGCCCCGGGACTCCAGGACTGTCCCCACGTGGCCTGGAACTTGCTTCGGAACTCGTTGTAGAAGCTGCCCACCTTGGCGTGGCCGCTGGGGATGTCGTTCGCGGCGGGCAGGTACCAGGCCTCCGGGTAGCCGTCGCTCTCCTCGGAGTTGTGGCCTCCATGCAGATGGACGACTATCGGCACGGGTCCGGTGTACGGCCCGGGCGTCGTCTCGAAGTCCGGCCGCATGTCGCGGCCCGGGGCCCCTCCCAGCGGGTTCGCCCAGTGGAGCGTGGGGTCCACCGGGAGCAGGTGCGGCAAGTACCGGCCGCTGCCGTCGACCAGGCCGTTGATCCACTTCACCCGGACCGGTCGGTCGACCGTCGCCTCGATGGTGAACGCCGGGTAGTTGAAGGTGCCCGGATCCGGCACGGAGCCGTAGCCCCAGACCGTCGTGGCCGGCATGCCGGGGGGAAGGATCTGCTGCACGAACTGCCGGACGGCGATCTCGTAGTAGTCGATGGACCGGTCTTTGACCGGGGCGCCGGGCATCACCGGGGGGATGACCAGCGGCATCACGTACTTCGGGATGGTCGTCGGGTCCAGCGTGCCACCGGGGATCGCCGCCGCGGCCCGAAGGGTCACGCCCCTCGCACCGACCAGGAACACGGAGCCTCCCGCCACCGCCCCAGCCTTCAGGAACTCGCGCCGGGTGACCATAGTGAACGCCTCCTCCGATCGGGCCGCCCGGCCGGCGGGCGGCGTCGCCTGCTGGTCAATCCCTATCGCCTGGGGAGCCGTAGGGAGAGGGCCGTACGGCCGGCTCCGTAGGCCCGAAGGTCCCTCGTTCCGGTCGTGACTGCGGGGGGTCGGCGAACGCCGGGGCCACCGCGGTGATCTCAGGCCCGCGGGTACAGCTCGTCCTCGACCAGGAACGCGATCAGCTGCTCCACGGCGAGGTGCGCCTCCTGGACGTGCGAGGTCTCGTCGCTCGGGACGCGGATGGCGACGTCGGCCATGGGCGCGAGCTTTCCGCCCGACTCACCGGTCAGCGCGATGGTCCGGAGTCCCTGCTGGCCCGCGAGATCCACGGCGAGCAGGACGTCCTCGGAGTTGCCGCTGGTCGAGATGGCGATCAGCACGTCACCGGTGCGCCCCAGCGCCTCCACCTGCCGGGCGAAGACGCCCTCGAAGCCGAAGTCGTTGGCGACCGCGGTGAGGATCGACGTGTCGGTCGTGAGCGCGATCGCCGGGATGGGCGGG
>DASWJF010000187.1:0-4419 GCA_036397275.1 Actinomycetota bacterium | reverse complement strand
CGTGATCTTGATCTGCCCGGGGTACTGGAGCTCCTCCTCGACCTGCTTGGCGATGTCGCGGGCCATCACCTGGGCCTGGAGGTCGTCGATGTCGCCCGGCTTCACCATCACCCGGACCTCCCGCCCGGCCTGCATGGCGTACGTCTTCTCCACTCCGGGGTAGGACGAGCAGATCTCCTCCAGCCGCTCCAGGCGCTTGATATAGGTCTCCAGGCTCTCTCGCCGCGCCCCGGGGCGGCCGCCGGAGATGCCGTCGGCGATCTGAGCGAGCACGGCCTCGATCGTCCGCTGTTCGACCTCCCCGTGGTGGGACTCGATGCAGTGCACGACCTCGGGGGCCTCCTTCAACCGTCGGGCGATCTCGGCCCCGATGATGGCGTGGGACCCCTCGACCTCGTGGGTCACGGCCTTGCCGATGTCGTGCAGCAGGGCGCCCCGCTTGGGGATCCGGGGATCGATGCCCAACTCCGCGGCGATGGACCCGGCGATGTGCGCCGACTCGACCAGGTGCTTCAGGACGTTTTGGCCGTAGGAGGTCCGGAACTGGAGCCGGCCGAGGAGCTTGACCAGCTCGGCGTGCATGTCGGTGATGCCGACATCCATCACGGCTTCCTCGCCGGCCCGCTTGATCTGCTCCTCGATCTCCTTCTTGGACCGCTCGAACGTCTCCTCGATCCGGGCGGGGTGGATCCGGCCGTCGGAGACGAGCTTCTCCAGGGTGAGCCTGGCCGTCTCCCGCCGCACCGGGTCGAAGCAGGACAGGACCACCGCCTCGGGCGTGTCGTCGATGATGAGGTTCACGCCGGTCGCGGCCTCGAAGGCGCGGATGTTGCGGCCCTCCCGTCCGATGATCCGACCCTTCATGTCCTCCGAGGGGAGCGAGAACACGGAGACGGTCGACTCCGCGGTCTGCTCGGAGGCCACCCGCTGGATCGCGATGGTCACGATCTTGCGGGCCCGCCCCTCGCCCTCCTCCCGGGCTCGCTGCTCGATCTCCCTGACCGTGGTCATGGCCTGCCGCTTGGCCTCGTCCACGACCTGGGTCACCAGGGCCTCCCTGGCCTCCTGCGAAGTCATCCGGGCCACGGCCTCGAGCTGCCGGCGGTGCTGCTCGGCGGCCTGCTCCAGCTGCTGCCGGACCTTCTGGAGCTTGGCGTCCCGGTCCTCGAGCTCCGCTGATCGCCCCTCGACGTCGGCCAGCTTGCGCTCGAGGGCCTCCTCCTTCTGGCTCATGCGCTGCTCGCCGCGCTTTACCTCCTCGCGCCGGGATCGGATCTCCTCCTCCGCGTCCCGGCGCATGGCGCCGATCTCCTCCGTTACCTGTCCCAGGGCTTCGCGGACCAGCTTCTCCGCCTCCCGCTCCGCTTCCAGGACGACCTTCTGGGCCCGCGACTCGGCGCTCTGTGCCCTGGTCTGGGCGAACGCCGCCCGGACCAGGAACCCCAGCAAGACGCCAGCCACCACGGCCACGATCGCTGCGATCGCCGGTGCCATTCCAGTACCTCCAGATATGAAAAAGGCCGGACAGAGGCCTCCTCGGGCTCTGTCCGGCCGTGCGTCCGATGAACGAAGCTAGGGCAGCGTCAAGGACCCGTCGGGCCCCTCGCGCCCCCCGCTGCGCTGCACGTCCTTCCGCTTCCTGTCGGTCACGATTTCAGGCACAAGTCGAACAGTTCGTTTTCCTGAACGAGCCTCTCAAATGCACAATCTACGGCCTGGAGCCCCCCGAAGCAAGGGGTTGCGCCGGGGCACTACTCGCCGGACTCCGCCTGGAGCCTGAGGGCATCGGTCGCGACCCGCCTGGCCAGGGCCGAGTCGTAGCCCCGCCGGACCAGGAACGAGAACAGGCGACGGAAGGCCGCCTCGGGGGGTAGCCCCATGAGGCGAGCTGCCCGGGTCCGTGCCAGGTCGGCGGCCCGTTCCTCCTCGTCCCCGCCAACCTCCGCCAGCGCGCGGTCGATGACGTCCCGCGCCACCCCTTTGGCCCCGAGGGACGAGGTCACCGCCCGCCGGCCCGAAAGCCGCCGGGTGGCGGCGTGCTCCGCGAACTCCAGGGCGAAGCGTTCGTCGTCGACCAGCCCCACCGACTCCAGGCGGTCCAGCTCCTCGCGGACCTCGACTCGCTCGAACCCCGCCGCCACCAGACGCGTCTCCAGCTCCCGCCGGGACCGCTGGCGGACCGCCAGCAGACGGAGCGCCCGATCGTGGAGCGACAGCGGGTTCTTCGGTCGGCCCGCCCGCCGGGGAGGGGTCACCCCACGTTCCTACGAGGCCGGCGCGGCCGAGGGCTCCCGCTCCTTTGCTGGCTTCGCCTTCTGCGGGGCTGCCGGCTCCTCGGTCACCACGACGTCCGGAACGACCTGGATCGGCGAGTCGCGCTCGTCGAAGGTCGCCAGGCCCACCGCCTCGCGGATCTTCCGCTCGATCTCGCGGGCGATCTCGGCGTGCTCGATCAGGAACTGGCGCGAGTTCTCGCGGCCCTGGCCGAGCTGGTCGCCTTCGTAGGTGAACCAGGCCCCGCTCTTCTTGACGATCTCCATGTCCACGCCGACGTCGAGGAGGCTGCCCTCCCTGGAGATTCCCTCACCGTAGATGATGTCGAACTCGCACTGCCGGAAGGGCGGCGCGACCTTGTTCTTCACCACCTTCACCCGGGTGCGCGAGCCAACGACCTCGGTGCCGTCCTTCAGGTTCTCCACCTTGCGGACGTCGAGCCGGATCGACGAGTAGAACTTGAGCGCCCGGCCGCCCGGCGTGGTCTCGGGGTTGCCGAACATCACGCCGATCTTCTCGCGGAGCTGGTTGATGAAGATGGCGGTGGTCTCGAACCGGGAGAGGGAACCGGCCAGCTTCCGCATGGCCTGGGACATCAGCCGGGCCTGGAGGCCGACGTGGGAGTCGCCCATCTCGCCCTCGATCTCGGCCCGCGGCACGAGGGCCGCCACCGAGTCGATGACGACCAGGTCCATGGCCCCGGAGCGCACCAGGAGGTCCGCGATCTCCAGGGCCTGCTCGCCGGAGTCGGGCTGCGACACCAGCAGCTCGTCGATGTTCACCCCCAACCGCTGGGCGTAGGTGGGGTCAAGGGCGTGCTCGGCGTCCACGAAGGCCGCGATGCCGCCCAGCTTCTGGGCCTCGGCGATGATGTGGAGGCACACGGTGGTCTTGCCCGAGCCCTCCGGGCCGAACACCTCCGCGATGCGGCCGCGGGGGATGCCCCCCACGACCAGGGCCATGTCAAGGGCGATCGAGCCGGTGGGGATGACCGAGATCCCCTGCCCCGCGGGGTGCTCGCCGAGGCGCATCACCGCCCCCTTGCCGTACTGCTTCTCGATCTGCATGAGCGCCACGTCGAGCATCTTCTCCCGGTCCATCCGCGAAGCCTCCTTCTGGCCCCTCGCCCACCGGCGCACGGCCCCGGCAAGCTCTTCCCCGATGTCGGGACGCACGCTACCGCGAGGGTCTGACATGGATTACACCTCTGTCATTCGGAACATGCAACCCCGGAGTCTACTCGAACGTATGTTCGGGGTCAACGACCTTCGCTCAACCGCCCAGGGGGAACTCGGCGAGGGGCTCGTACACGGGCGCCGGACGCTGGAGGTGGCTGCGGTACAGGACCAGACGGTCGATGGGGAACGCGTCGGCGCGAAGCTCCGTTGCGGCGAGGTCGTCCCCGAGCGGGACGGGAGGGTCGAACCGCGCCACGGTGAGGTGGGCGGTGAACGCTCGCTTCTCCGGTTCGAACTCCTTCGCCAGCGCCTCGTCCAAGGCCGCGGCCACCGCGGCCATCCGGCCTGCGGTGTCGTCCAGCCCGGCCCACAGCACGCGGGCCCGGCGCGGAGTGGGGAAGGCCCCCAGCCCGGTGACTCGGGTCTCGAACGGCCCGCTCGCCCCGGCCACGCCCGCCACGGCCTGCGTCACCCACTCGAGCAGGCGGGGCCATGTGGAGCCCAGGAACTTCACGGTGACATGCTGGTTCTGCTTGGGGACCCACTTCGCTCGGGGGTAGCGCTCGCGCCAGGGCGCGACCGCCGCGCCCACCAGGTCCCGAGCCCCTTCCGGGACGTCCACCGCCACGAACAGCCGGAGGGGCCTGGCCTCGGGACGCGAGGCCCGGTCCCGAGCCATCAGCTGACCACCGGCCCACCAGCCGGCGGCGGCTTGCCCTCGAGATGCCTGCGCACCAGGTCCAGCGCGGCCTGCTCGGCCCACCGCCGGACCATCTCCCGGTCGCCGGGGGCCCGCAGGCCGCGCTGGTGCGAGACCCCTTCGGCTTCGATGGCCACGAAGACCTCCCCGGGACCGGCGCCACCGTGGGCCTCCGGCCCGGCGGCGCCGGTCATCGCCACCGCGACGTCGGCACCGAACAGCCGCCGCCCGCCCGCCGCCATCTCCCGAGCGCACTCCGGGCTGACG
>DASWJF010000186.1:0-9569 GCA_036397275.1 Actinomycetota bacterium | reverse complement strand
CACGGCCTGCCAGAACGGGATGTTGACGTCGAGGGGCTGCGCCCAGGAGACCTGCACGTCCTGGCCCTGGTCGGTGTCCAGGCACCCCTCCGTGCGCTGGCCGCCCCCGTCGAGGACCTCGATGGCTGCGTTGCCCTCCGGATCGAACGGTGCTGCAGCCTGGTCGATCTCGTCCTGAACGACGCATTCGCTGGTCGAGGCCACGGCGGCGCAACGGGCTCCCTCCCTTGCCGCGCCCTGGAACAACTGGTACTGGCTCCAGACCCGACCGAACTCGATCGTGCCGAACAGGATCAAGGCCAGGACCGGGAGGATGAGGGCGAACTCCGTGGCCGCCACTCCATCCTCGCGCGAGACTCGCCTCATGATCGCTCTCATGACGTGCTGTCGCCTCCGATGGTGAGGTCGTTGGGGCTACTTCGTCGGCCCCTCACTCTCTCCGACCCCGAGAGTGAGCGGCCGACGAGGCCGCTCAGTCTTGTTCCTTTACCCGACGTTCGCGTCGTTTAGGGTATCCGCCCCAGACTGCATCACAGCCTGGATCGCGAGCCCCAGAGCTGTGGCTGCGGCGATGATCGTAACGGCGATCAGAACGAGCAGAAGCGCGTACTCGGTGGCAACCGCACCGTCCTCCCGCTTCAGCTTGCTGCGCACGTCGGCCATGAAGGTCTGACCCTTGACGTAAAGAGCGAGGAACATCCGTTCACCTCCTTCGCTGAAACGCGGCGCCCTATCTCGGCGCCTTTTCGGTGCCTTTAAGGTAGGGCCTGGGCCTGAGCCTGGGTATTCCGTCTTCCACGGACGGCATGTACGTATTTCTGCGTACGGGAGGCGATCGGGCTCCCAGCCGGTTCGCCGGTCTGCCGCGGATCGGCTCGTATGGACGGCTCGAACTCCGCGGTCGCTCGTGCGCTTCCGGGCACGCGCCAGGTATCCCGTTCGCCCGCATCAAGGGTTCGCCTCTCGCAGGCCTGGGCAGTGGCGTCGGTCCTGGTCCCTGTGCTCGTCATCACCGGGACGCCGCTCGTCGCGATCGGACCTCGCCTACCAGTTGCGCGCGGGCGACATCATGTTGCACGCACTCGGTTCTCCGGACGGATCCCTTCACCGCCACTGCCGGCGGCGGGCTCTGGCTGAACAAGCAGTGGCTCGCTCAGATCCTGCTCGCGGCGGTGTTCCGACTCGGAGGATGGCTCGGCCTTGCCGTGCTGCGCGGCGCCTTCGCGGGCGTTGTGCTGACGTTCGTGTTCATGATCTCTCGGGCCGCCGGGGCACCGACCAAACGGGCAGCCTGACTCACGCTGCCCAGCGGCGTGCTGCTCCCGGCTGGATTTCAGCTCCGGCCACAGCTGTTCGCCATGGTCTGTTTCGCGGTGACTGCTTGGCTCGTGGCGCGCCGCCGGACCCGGCCCGGGGGCCAGTGGCTCGGTGCCCGTCACCGTCCTGTGGGCGAACCTGCACGGAACCTTCTTTCTCGCCCCCATTCTGCTCGGACTGGCCTGGATCGAGGACCGATCGTCGGGAGGTCATGTCGCGCCCACCGCGCTGGTCGCTCGATGCCGACCGGACGTCAGCTCGTGTTCGCTCCCGTGGGGATCACCCCGTGAGTTGCGCCGGATCCTCGCCCCCGGCCAGGTCCAGTTCAACGCACACGTATGGGGATCGTGGCTCGAGTTCGAGTTCCCCCGGAACCCGGCCATCGTGGACTCGCGCATGGAGGTGGTGCCCACCCCCGTCTGGTGGAAGTACTATGCGGTGTCCCGCGGGTCGGAGGGCTGGCAGGAGATCCTGCACTCCTGGCACGTAGACGTGCCCGTGTTGGCGCGCGACCAGCAGCTGCACCTCATCCCGCGAATCAAAGGGGGATCCCGGTTGGCGTCTGGTCTACGAGGACGCCGAAGGGTTGATCTTCGCTCGCGACGGCCGCTACTCGGGCATCCCCACGGAGACGAGACCGGCGTTCGCGGCTACCCGGATGGCGGCGACGCGGCTCCCCACGCCCAGCTTCTTGTAGATACGGGTGAGATGGGTGGTCACGGTCCGATCCCGGACGCCCAGCCGGGTGGCGATCTGGCGGGCCGTGAGCCCTTCCGCCGCAACCTCGAGCACCTCCCGCTCCCGGTCGGTGAGGACAGTCTCCAGGATGCGCCGCCGCTCGATGCCCTCGGCGATCGCCCCGACCCACTCCGCGGGCGGCCCGGCCAGCACCATTTCCCGCGACGCAACCCTGCAAACGGACTGAAGGAAGTCGACGGGATCCGCATTCTTGTCTGCGAACCCGTCGGCTCCCATGAACAGGGCCCGGGAGATGTCCGTGGGTTCGGCCCTGGCCCCGCACGCCAGGACGGCGACGCCGGGGAAGCGCTCACGAACCGAACGGATCAGCCAGAAGGAGTCCCGTTCCCCGTCGAGTCCCAACCCAACCAGCACGACGAGTCTGTTCCGCCGCGTGCGCCGAACGGCCTCCAGGGCCTCCTCGGCCGTCCCGGCCTCGGCCAAGACCTCCATGTCCGGGCGGTCCTCGATCAGCAGGGACAGTCCGGCCCTGACCACCGGCAACGGGTCGACCACGACGACGCCGAGGCGCCGCTTGGTCAGCTGCCCCGAGAGCCGCTTGGTCAGCTGCCCCGAGATGAGTCGGTCGGAAGACGATGGGGTCGCCATGGCTATCTCGCTCCGCGGACGGTCCACCGCTCGGAGGAACTGACCGCCCTCCCCGGATATCGGCAGCCGTGGCCGCCGGTGTAACCGGGTCAGCCCAGCTCGATCAGCCTTAGGTCGGTGGCCTTGGCGATGGCCTGCACCCGGTTCGACGCCCCGAGCTTCCGGTACAGCTTGGCGACGTGGGTCTCCACGGTCCGCGTGGACACCCCCAGCCTGCTGGCGACCTGCCGAATCGTGAGCCCGTGGCTCAGGTGCCCCAGGATCTCGAGCTCCCTGGGCGTCACGCTTCCGGCCAGGCCGGAGGCCTCCCGGGCCCGCCTGGCCAGCCGCCCCAGCTCCGCGATGGCCGCCCGCTCCTGGTCCCGGGTGAATACCCACTCACCTGCCGCCACCCGCACCAGCGCATCGGTGATGTATCGCACGCCCGAGGTCTTCTCCAGGTAGCCGTCGACGCCCGCCCGGACGCTCTCGAACACTGTCTGGTCGTCGGTCCGGCCCGATATGACGAGGATCTTCACGGGCCGCCCCTCCAGCCGCAGACGGCGGGCCACCTCCAGGCCGTCCATGCCCCGCAGGGTGAGATCGAGGAGCACCACGTCGGGCGCGAGGGTCCGAGCGGCCTCCATGGCCTCCTCCCCGGTCTGGGCCTCCCCGACCACGTGAAGGAGAGGCGAAGCATCGCAGGCTATCCGGACGACCTCGCGAAGAACGGGGTGGCCCTCCACGATCAGGACCCGAGCTGGACCCTCCAAGGCCTCCATGGCGCGGATGGCCATCCTGCCGAGCTACCGGCTCATCGGAAGTCAGGCCGATCTGGAGGCCGGCGCCAGCCCGTGCCGCCAGGCCATGGTCACGGCCTCGATCTTCGAATGCACGCCCAGCTTGGCCAGGATGCTCTTCACGTGGCTCTGCACGGTGAGTGGGCTGATCCCCAGGCCCTCCGCGATGTCCCCGGTGGCCTCCCCCGCCGCCAGCGCCCGCAGGATCTGGGTCTCGCGGGCCGTCAGCCGCCGAAGCGCGAGCTCGGCCACCACTGCGGGCTCGGACCCGTTCCGCAGCTCGTCAAGCACGCGGGGGAGGTCCCGGGCCGGCATCACGATCTCCCCGGCCGCCGCGCGGCGCACCACGTCCAGCAGTTCCTCCGAGGCCCGGGTCTTCGGCACGTACCCGCAGGCCCCCGCGGCTAGGGCCGACGCGATCAGGGTGTGGCTCTCCAGGCCGGTGAGGACCACGACCCTCGTGCTCGGGCACAACTCGCGGATCCGCCGGGTGGCCTCGATGCCGTCCACGCCGGGAAGGTCCACGTCCATCAGGACCACGCTCGGGGCCTCCGTCCGGCACAGCTCGATGGCCTCCTCGCCCGAGGAGACCGCGGCGAGCAGCTCGATGCCGGGCTGGCGCTCGAAGAGCAGCGCAAGCGCTTCGGAGAACATCTCGTGGTCGTCGACCACGAGAACGCGGAGAGGCCCACTCATTTCCACTTGAATCATCGGCCGAAGGACGGCCCGACCTGAAGGGCGCGGGCTCGCCCCGCGAGCCGTGGTCGGAACCGGGCCGACCGGTCAGACTGGAAGGATGAGCACGAAGCCGAGCGGTCAGACTGGGAGGATGAGCACGGAGCGCCCGGCCAACCGGCTGGTCGGCGAGACCAGCCCGTACCTGCTCCAGCACGCCCACAACCCGGTGGACTGGTACCCGTGGGGTCCCGAGGCCTTGGACCGGGCCAGGCGGGAGGACAAGCCCATCATGCTCTCGATCGGGTACGCCGCGTGTCACTGGTGCCACGTCATGGAGGAGGAGTCCTTCGAGGACCCCGAGACGGCCGCCTTGATGAACGAGCGCTTCGTCTCGGTCAAGGTGGACCGGGAGGAACGGCCGGACGTCGATGCCATCTACATGGACGCCGTCCAGGCCATGACCGGCGGGGGCGGCTGGCCCCTCACCGCGTTCCTCACGCCCGACGGCGAGCCCTTCTACGCCGGTACCTATTTCCCGAAGGAGGACCGCCACGGCCTGCCGGCGTTCCGAAGCGTCCTCGCGGCTGTGGCCGACGCGTGGGAGAACCGGCGGGGCGAGGTCGAGACGCAGGGACGGCGCGTGGTGAACTCCATCGGTCAAGCCGGAACGATGGCCGGATCGAACGATCCCCTGTCGGACGAGGTCCCTCGCCAGGCGTTCGCGAAGCTCCGAACCGCGTTCGATCCCCGGTGGGGCGGGTTCGGCGGCGCCCCGAAGTTCCCCCAGCCCATGACCGTGGAGTTCCTGCTGCGCTGTCACCTCCACGGCCACCCGGACGCCCTGGAGATGCTGGAGACGACCTTGGACCGGATGGCGGCGGGCGGCGTCTATGACCAGGCCGGCGGGGGGTTCCACCGGTACTCGACCGACGCCACCTGGCACGTCCCCCACTTCGAGAAGATGCTCTACGACAACGCGCAGCTCGTCCGGCTGTACACGCGGGCCTGGCAGGTCACAGGGCACGAGCGGTTCCGCCGGATCGCCACCGAGACCTCTGACTACCTGCTGCGCGAGATGCGGCACCCCGAGCGCGGCTTCTTCTCCTCCCAAGACGCGGACTCCGAAGGCGTGGAGGGCAAGTTCTTCGTGTGGTCGTGGGACGAGCTGGTGATGGTGGCCGGCCAGGGCGTGGCGACGGCCCTCGGGGCGACGCCGTCCGGCAACTGGGAGGGGACGAACGTCCTGTGGCGCCCCCACCCGGTGGAGGCCGTCGCCGAGGAGATGGGCGTCGACCCGAAGGAGCTCGAGCGCGACCTGGACGCGGCGCGGGAGCGGCTGTTCGAGGTCCGAGAGGGTCGCGTGCACCCGGCGACCGACGACAAGGTCCTGGCGGCGTGGAACGGGCTGGCCGTCTCGGCCTTGGCGGAGGCCGGACGCGCCTTCGGCGAGCCGCCCTACGTGCACGCCGCGGTGGAGGCGGCGGACTTCGTGCTGACGCGACTGCGCGACGGAGCCGGCCGGCTCCTCCGTTCGTGGCGGGACGGCAAGGCCGGACGGCCCGGGTACGCCGACGACCATGCGCTGATGGCCGATGCCTGCCTGGTGCTTTACGAGACGACGTACGAGCTCCGGTGGTTCGAGGAGGCCCGGGCCCTGGCCGACGAGCTGCTCCGGCTGTTCTGGGACCGGGACCGGGGCGGCTTCTTCCAAACCGGCTCCGACGCCGAGGCGCTCGTGATCCGGCCGAAGGAGCTGTTCGACAACGCGGTGCCGTCGGGGAACTCTGCCGCCGCCGACGTGCTCCAGCGGCTGGCCCTGCTCACGGGCGAGCAGGAGTACGAGCGCGCGGGCGTGTCCGCGCTGCGCGTGGTGCGCGACCACATGGCAAGCGCTCCCACGGGCTTCGGCCAGGCCCTGTCGGCGCTCGACCTGTACCTGTCGCCCGCCCGAGAGGTGGC
This sequence comes from Actinomycetota bacterium, assembly GCA_036397275.1. Classification (GTDB taxonomy): domain Bacteria; phylum Actinomycetota; class UBA4738; order UBA4738; family HRBIN12; genus AC-69. The sequence goes on along the minus strand of DASWJF010000186.1, from coordinate 3,489 downwards.
CATCGTGGGCGATCCGAAAGCTGAGGACACGCGGGCCCTTGCGGCGGAGGTGACGACGAAGCGCTTCCTTCCCAACCACGTCCTGGCGGTGGCGGCGCCGGACGACGAGGAATCGCACGGCAAGGTCGCGCTGCTGCAGGACCGCATCGCCGTCGACGGGAAGGCGACCGCCTACGTGTGCGAGCACTTCGTGTGCAAGATGCCCGTGGGGCAACCGAGGGACCTGGCCGCCCAGCTCACCGGCTGAAAGGCCTAGCACCCGCCGTCGCCGTTCGATCGATTGTCCGGACCCCGCGGCCTTCCTATGCTCGGCTTCTTGCTGCCCGCCGGAGGATCCATGCTCAAGCGTCCCAGATCGATCGGTGTCGCCACGGCTGCGGTGTCGATCGCGGCTTCGCTAGTCGCCGCGGCTGCCTCACGGGCCTCCGCTGCGTTCCCCGGCGCCAACGGACGGATCGCCTACGTCTCAACCGGTGACCACAGGGTTATCTTCACGGTCGACGCGACCGGACAGGACCCTCAGCCCTTCATCGACCTCGGTAGTGGCCGTGACGCCGTCAACCCGGCCTGGTCCTGGGACGGCACGAAGGTCGCCTTCGCCGGGCAGACGTCGCCGGGAGGCCCGTTCGCGATCTTCGTCGCGAACGCGGACGGCACGGGGACCACTCAACAGGTCACGACACCGCCCGCCTCCGACACGGACCCGGCTTGGTCGCCGAACGGCCGCGAGATCGCTTTCGTTTCGGTGATGGCTCCCGGCGGATCCTCGCCGCCGACCTGACGACCCTCGCGACCCGCCCGTTAGGGGCCTCGTCGGGCACCGACCTCGAACCCTCCTGGTCCCCGGACGGCACGAAGATCGCCTTCGCCACCAAGCCGTTCCAGTGCCCCCAGCCCCCGTGCCGGTTCGGGGTCGTGATCGCCTGGGCGGACGGGAGAGGTTTCGCCGGCGTCGTGGGAGATCCCTACATCGGTCCGTATCAGGACTACCACTACCCCGACTGGTCGCCGGACGGGAGGACGATCGCGGCTCGGTTCGGCTTGGACGAGGATGTGTTCTTTCCCTCCGGGGTCAGCGTCTACGACGCCGCCACTGGGGACCCGGTCAATCGCATCGGGCCATGCGGAATCATGACCGAGCCGTCCTTCTCCCCCGACAGGACCTATGTCGTGCTCACGTCGCGGACCTTCGCAGACGTAGACGGCACCGAGCTGACCGAGCCACGGCTGTGTGTGATGCGGGCCGACAACACGGCCCTGGCCTTCATGGTCGACGCCCCGGCGAGCGATGCCGCGTGGAGTCCCGTCCCCGGCTCGGCGCCGCCCATCCCCGGGCCCGACACGACCCCACCTACCGTAGAGCTGGCGTTCACGCCGGAGCTGGGCCCGAGCGGGTGGTTCTCGTCGGCGCCTGTCGTCGACGTCAGCGCCACCGACAACGTTGGTGTTTCGAGTATCCGGTGCACGTACGACGGCCAGTGGATCGGGCCGTACGAGTTCGTGCTCATCGACCACGGGCTAAGTGGGCAAGTTTCCCTCTACGGACAGGGCGAGCACGCGCTCGCGTGCATGGCGACCGACCTTTCCGAGAACACGGGCATCGTCTCCCGTGCCATCCAGATCGGCGAACCGCCGCCACCCGACACTACGGCTCCGTGGGTGCAGCCGTTCTCGTTCAGCGCCAACCCGATACGGGTCGGCGAAACCAGCGTCGTCACCGAGGTGGCGTGGGATGACCAATCGGGGATCGCGGGCGGGGACGTGACCGTGAGCGATCAGCCTCCGGTTCCCATGGCCCTCACGGGCTCGACGCTGACCGCGGAGATCGGCCCGGGGTTCCCTGCGGACCTGTACCTCGTGTCCGTCCGGGTCCGCGACGCAGCCGGGAACGCGGCCTCTCCCAACCCTCAGATCCTCGTCATCTACGGCCCCCCGGCCGGATCGGCCGGCGGCACCGGCTGGATCGTGCCCGGCGGGTCGAGTTCGGAGCCGGGCGACGTCCTCCCCGGCATGGACGGCACGAGCAAGGCGTCGTTCGGGTTCACCTCGAAGTACAAGAGCGCCACGTCCCCGATCCCCTCGGGAAAGCTGAACTTCTCTTACGGGAGCCTGTTCAAGCTTCAGAGCACGAGCCTCGCATGGCTCGTGGTCCGGGATGCCGAGCGGGCCTGCATCGGCGGGACCGCCACCATCTCAGGCACGGATGGCGAGGTCCCGTTCGTGGCGACCGTCCGTGACGGGTCGGCCACCGGGGGCTCCGACCGCTTCGTGATCAAGGTGTACGCACCGGGGGCGAACCCCGCAGTGGATGGACCGCTCTTCCAGGCCTCGGGAGACGCGGGCGGACAGATCCAGATCCAGGGCTAAGGTCCCGGCGCTCGCCCGCCGACAGATATTGGCAAGGAAGCGACGATGCCCATCATGCGCAGGACGGGTAAGCCGATGCCCGCGACGGTTCTGAGGTCGCGGTGGAGCGAGCGGCTGTTGGGCCTGGTCGTCTACCTCCTCGTCCTGGCCGTCCTGGCGGCCCTGGTCGTGTTCGCGGTTCGCTACCAGCCGCTGACGATCGGGAACTTCGCGTCGTCCGAACCGGTTCGGACCGGGAACATGATCCACCCCGTGTACACGAACGGCAGCACCTTCTCCTTCGGCTTCATGCTCATCAACGACGGACCGGTGCCCCTGAACCTCCAGCGCATCCAGTTCACCGGTAACGAGGAGTTGCTCGCTCCGGTCAGGGTGGAGACGTCGGAGAAGCGAGGCGCCGGAAGCATCGCCGTGGGTGACCCCTCGCTCGAGAAGTTCCTGCCGTTCTCACTGGACGGAGGGGGTCGGCGGTGGATCGTGATCCGGACCCAGTTCTCGAACTGCGACCGCTACCCGGCCGGCACCTTCACCACCTTCTGGCGGCTCAAGGTGACGTACCGCGTGCTCGCGTTCACCAAGAACGCCTGGATCGAGCTGCCCAGGGACATCAGGGTGGACTCGCCGCCCGACTTCGCGTGCCCATCCCGTAGCTGACCGGCCAACCCGGCCCGCCTGAGTAAGCTCGCCCGGGCCGTGTTCGTCGTGGTGAGGCGGGTGTTCTGGCTCCGGGCGAACCAGCGCCGCGAGTACCGGCGCCGGGATGCCGTGATGGCCTTCTACGCGCCGGTCTCGCTCCTCACCCTGCTCGCCCTGTGGCTCGCCATGGTTCTGACCGGCTACACGGCGATGTACTGGGGCCTGGGGAACTACCCGCTCCGCCGCTCGTTCGCAGAGTCCGGCTCCGCGCTGTTCACCTTGGGGTTCGAACGCCCACACGACCTGCCGACGGTGGTCCTGATGTTCACGGAGGCGGCCGTGGGGCTGGGGTTCCTGGCCCTGTTCATCTCCTACCTCCCCAGCCTGTATGGGGCCTTTTCCCGCCGGGAGGCCGGCGTGGCCAAGCTGGAGGTGCGGGCGGGGCGGCCGCCCTCGGGCGTCTATCTGATCCAGCTCGCGTGGCGC
>DASWJF010000185.1:0-3373 GCA_036397275.1 Actinomycetota bacterium | reverse complement strand
CGATGCGGTCGGACGCTTGCGCAACGAGCGTGCGCGCGTCGCGGATGCGTGGGAGTGGCTCGGGCACCGCGATCTCGGCGACCGCGGGGTCGGGCGGGGCGTTCCTGGCGCGGGACATCCGAGGTTGTGGCGGCGGCTCCGACGCCGTCCTCCAGTCCCCGTGGGGGTAGTCGCCGCTGCCCTGCACGAAGCGAACCAGCGTGTCGAAGGTGCTTCCGAGGTTCCCGCCGCCCAGCGCGTTCAGGGAGAACCCGCACCCGAACTGTTGCTCGATGGCGGGGGGCAGGCTGGTCGAGAAGTCGTTGCCGGAGAAGCAGTCGCCGCCGGCGGACGGCGCCGACAACGCCAGGTCGGCGATGCCGGAGTCGCGGACGACGTTGTCGATGATCTGGTTGTCCTCGGTGACCCACACGTTCTCGTCGGCCATGGGGAACACCTGGATCCCGAACCGCTCGTGGCCCTCGACCAGGTTTTCCGTCACGACGTTCCCCCGGCCGCCGGTGATGGCGATCCCCGTGCCGAACGCCGCGTACTGGAGGGGTTTAGCCGGTGCGTCGCGGTTGCCGTTGTCGTGCACCCAGTTGCCGGCGATCAGGATGTCGTGCTGCGGCGGCAGCTCCTCGGAATCCAGCGTGTTCGGGAGGATGCCGTTCATGTTGTCCCGCCATTCCGAGTTGATGATGGCGAGGTCGCCGCTGGCGTTCGTCCCGGAGAATCCGAGCGCGTTGTTCTCGGCGAGCACGTCGGTGATCACCGCGTGGCAAGGGTCGCACTGCCCGATGTAGAAGCCGGCGTCCGGGTGACCGCTCGCGTAGGAGTGTTCGAGCTGGCCGTACCGCGAATCGTACGCGAAGATGCCGTAGTCGCCGTCGTTGTACGCGGTGAGGTAGGACCCGCGGTAGCCGTACACGCTCGACCACAGGAACCCGTTCAACAGGTAGTGGCGGGCAGTCAAGTTCTCGATGGCCACCCCGTCGGCCTCGATGACCTGGATGCCGTTGTCGAGGCGGAACCCGCCGTCCAGGATCACCGCGTTCCGGTCGGCGCCCCTGATGGTGAGGAACGGTGTCGTCACCACCACGGCCTCCTCGTAGACGCCGGGCGAGATCAGGACCAGGCCGCCCGGCTCTGCGCGGTCCACGGCCTCCTGGATCGTGGGGTGGTCCTGGGGAACCCGTAGGGTCGGCCCCGGCGTCGCCGGCGGCGTCTCGCGACCGGGGCCGACCCCGCCGGTCGACCCTGGAGGTACCGTGCCGCCGACCAGCACTACCCCGGTCATCCCCGCGCCCGGCGAGCCGTGATACGAGCAGTGGTAGGCGAAGGCTCCGGCGGCCGGGAACGTCAGCATGAACGAGCCACCCGGCTCCAGGTCTCCGGAGGACCACGAGCCGTCGTCGGCCACGACGTCGTGAACGGTCCGGCCGTCGTTCGTCCACTCCACGCTGCCGCCCACGGGGATCCGAACGATCCGGGGGGTAAAGACGTTGTCGATGGCCTCGACGTGGGCGGAGCTCTGCTCCTGCCCGCGAGCCCATGCCGGGACCATCAGGACCACCAGGAACGCCAGGGCGAACGGCCAGCGAAGGCGAGGGCGCACCATCGACGGCGCGGACGATAGCACCCGTTCCCGCCCGGGGCCGGTCGCGATACGGTGGGGACTCGATGGCCCCTGAGAGGCTCACCGCACTCGACGCGTCGTTCCTGTACCTGGAGCGGCCGGCCATGCACATGCACGTCGCGGCGCTGTCCGTCTTCGACCCGTCCACCCGCCCCGACGGCCGGCTGCGGTCCGAGGACGTGGCCGCCGTTATCGCCTCTCGGATCCACCTGGCTCCTCGGTTCCGGCAGAAGGCGATGTCGGTCCCGTGGAACGTCGCGCTCCCGGTGTGGGTGGACGACCCCCACTTCGACCTGGACTTCCACGTCCGCTGGGCCGGCCTACCCTCACCCGGCGGGCGGCGCGAGCTCACCGACCACGCCCAGCGGATCCTGTCGCGCCCCCTCGACCGGACCAAGCCGCTCTGGGAGTTGTACGTGATCGAGGGGTTGGAGGGCGGACACGTGGCCGCGCTCCTGAAGGTCCACCACGCCATCTTCGACGGTGTCTCCGGGATGCAGCTCGCGGCGGCCGTCTACGACCTGGAGCGCGTGCCGCCGGAGCCGCCGCCCGCTCCGCCCTGGAACCCGGAGCCCGAGCCGGCGCCGGCAGACCTCCTCCGCGAAGCCCTCTTCGAGCAGCTCACCCACCCCGTGCAGGCGTTCGTCAACGCCGTGGACCAGGTCGTGCGGGCCCCCGCGACGACCGCCTTCGGCCTCGGCGTCATCGCCACGGGCCTTCGGAGCATCTTCGACATGGGGACTCGGCCGAAGAGTCCCCTCGACGTGAGGATCGGCCCCAACCGGCGGTTCGCCATGACCGAGGCCCCGCTCCAAAGGTTCAAGGACGTGAAGGACGCGCTCGGCGGCACGGTGAACGACGTGGTGCTGACGGTGGTGGCCGGCGCCCTCCATTCATTGTTGAAGGCGAGGAAGGAGCCCACCCGGGGCCGAACGCTCCGGGTCATGGTGCCGGTCTCGGTGCGGGCGTCCGGGGAGGAAGGCGCCGGCAACCGCGTGGCGCCGGCGTTCGTGGACGTCCCCGTCGGGGCCATGTCCCCGAAGCGGCGTTTGGCCGAGGTCCGAAAGGGAACGCGGCAACTGAAGGAGTCGATGATGGCGATGGGGGCCGACGCCATCATCAGTCTCGGCGCCTACGCCCCCGGAGGGCTGCTCGCCGGTGCGGCCCGGCTCGTCTCGCGAGGCCCGTGGTTCAACCTCGTCGTGTCGAACATCCCCGGTCCGCAGCAGCCGATGTACCTGGCCGGCGCCAGGCTCGTGGCGAGCTATCCGTCGATGCCGCTCGGGGAGAACTCGGCGCTGTCGATCGCCTGCTCGTCGCTCGGAGGCACCATGGCGTTCGGCCTGACCGGGGACTGGGACGGGATGCCCGACATCCACGCGCTGGCCCTCGCCATCGACGAGTCACTTGACGAGCTCTGCAAGACCGCCGGCGTCTAGTTCAAGTTTGGGAGGATCCCGGGGCGACGACCTCGTCCAGCCAGCCGCTCACGGCGGCCATCCACCGGTCGGGGTCCTCGATCATCGGGACGTGGCCCACCCGGGGGAGCAGGCGCACCCTCCAGTTCTCGTGGCTCTCGATGGCGGCCTGGGCGAACGCCACCGGCACCAGCCGGTCGCCGTAGCCATGGATCACCAGGACCGGGCACTTCACGCCGTCCAGGATGCGCCGGGCCAGCTCCCCCCGTTCGCCGAGCCGGAGCAGCGACCGGGTAGCTTCGATGAAGGCCGGCGCGATATCGGGGTCCTGCTGCCG
>DASWJF010000184.1:0-7255 GCA_036397275.1 Actinomycetota bacterium | reverse complement strand
TCACGTTCCTCCGGCAGATCGATCGGCACGAGCTTCCCGAGGACTTCGTCCGCGACATCGAGCAGTGGAAGAGCCGAAGCGGCGTGGTCAAGATCAACTGTGCCCTCTCCAAGCTCCCTCGGTTCGCCGGAGCCCCGGACCTCACCGACCTGTCCGGAGGCGTCGAGCTGGCGCACTCGGTCGAGTACCTGGAGACGGCGTTCGAGGAGGCCCGGCGGGGCGTCCCCGCCACCCGGCCGTTCTCCGACGGGGTGGTGCCCTCCGTGCTCGATCCCTCCCTGGCGCCCGAGGGATGTCACGTGATCTCGCTGTTCACCCAGTGGGTGCCGCACGAGTGGTCGAAGGACCCCCACCGCGACGAGCTGGAGGCTTACGCGGACCGGGTGATCGACGGCTACGATGAGCTCGCGCCGGGGTTCAAGGAGTCGGTCATCGCCCGCCAGGTCCTCGGTCCCCACGACATGGAGCATGAGTGGGGCCTGATCGGGGGCAACATCTTCCACGGCGAGCTCTCGGCCGACCAGCTGTTCCACATGCGCCCGGCGCCGGGGTACGCGGACTACCGAACGCCTATCGCGGGCCTGTACCAATGCTCGAGCGCCACTCATGGGGGGGGCGGGGTCTGCGGCATCCCGGCCTACAACTGCGTGAGGGAGATTCGCAACGACCGAAAGCACCGCCGGAGGTCCAGATGAGAGAGCTCAACTCGTTCACCTTCTACGTGGCGTCCTGGTACCGGAAGTCGCCGTACTGGCAGCGGACGGTGGAGGCCGGCTGTACCAGCTGGGACCTGTACAACCACATGCTGATCCCGACGTGGTACGACGACGACGAGACCGAGTACTGGCATCTCCTCGAGCACGTCACGCTGTGGGACGTGGCCGTGGAGCGGCAGGTCGAGATCACCGGGCCGGACGCGGGCCGGTTCACGCAGCTGCTCACGTGCCGCGACCTGTCCGGCTGCGCCGTCGGCCAGTGCAAGTACGCTCCGATCATCGCCCCCGACGGCGGCATCGTGAACGACCCCATCCTCCTGCGACTGGGCGAGAACCACTTCTGGCTCTCGCTCGCCGACTCCGACGCCCTGCTGTATGCGAAGGGCGTGCAGGCGTTCGCCGGACTCGACGTCACGGTGCGCGAGCCCGACGTGTCACCGCTCCAGGTCCAGGGCCCGAAGTCGAAGCAGGTCATCCGGGACCTGTTCGGGACGGACGTGATGGACCTCCGGTACTACTGGTGCACCGAGACGGACCTGGACGGCATCCCCGTCGTCGTCTCGAGGACCGGGTGGACGGGCGAGGTGGGCTACGAGATCTACCTCCGGGATTCCTCGCGCGGCCTGGAGCTGTGGGACCGGGTGATGGCGGCCGGCGAGCCATACCACATCCGGGCCATCGCCCCGTCCGAGCAGCGGCGGATCGAGGCCGGGATCTTCAACTACGGGAACGACATGACGATCGAGAACAACCCGTTCGAGATCACGGGCATGGAGCGCCTGGTGGAGCTGTCGTCGGATTTCGTCGGCCGCCCTGCCCTGGAGAGGGTTGCGGCACAAGGGGTCACGCGCAAGCTGGTCGGGGTGGAGATGGGGGGCGAGCCGTTTCGGATGTGGCTCGGGGACTTCTGGCCGGTCAGGCGGGACGGCGATGTGGTGGGCAAGCTGACCTCGGCCGGCCATTCGTTCCGGCTGAACAGGAACATCGGGTACGCGTGGGTCCCCATCGGGCTGTCCGCGCCGGGCAACGAGCTCGAGCTGGAGTCGCCCGACGGGCCCGTTCCGGCCGTGACCGCGGTGCTCCCGTTCATCGACCCGCGCAAGGAGATCCCGAAGTCGTAGAGTGCCCGCGATGGAACCCGGGTCGGTCGGCTTCGATCGAGCCGCGGAGTAGTACGACCGCACCCGCGGGGTCCCGCCGGACGTGGCCGGTGCGCAGACCGCGCTGCTCGCCGGGGAGCTCCCCGGGAGGGGGCGGGTCCTCGAGGTCGGCGTGGGAACCGGACAGATCGCGCCCCCGCTGGCCGAGGCGGGCGTCCCCATGGCCGGCCTCGACCTCTCGATGCCCATGGTCGCGTAAGCTGGTGGAGAAGGCGGGCGGCCGGCCGCCGTTCCCGCTGGCGCTCGGCGACGCCACACGGATGCCCTTTCGCGACGACGCGTTCGGCGGTTGCGTCGTGCGGTGGGTACTGCACCTGATCCACGACTGGCGAGGAGCCGTGGTCGAGATGGTCCGGGTGGTGCGGCCGGGTGGGATCGTGCTCGTCAACCTGGGAGGCTTCAAGAAGACGTGGGAGATCGTCGACCACTTCCTCGAGGCCGCCGGCGGGATGCGGTTCGCCGTGGGGCTCGATCCGCGGGATCCCGGTTCCCTCGACCGGGAGTTCGAGCGCACCAGGGCCAGGCCCCGCCTGCTGCCTCCGATCCCCAGCCGGGACGACACGAGCATCGGCGAGTTCCTGGACGAGATGCGAGACGGGGTGCACTCCTGGACGTGGCGCGTGGACGCGGACATCCGGCGCCGAGTCCTGCCGGAGGTCCGGAGCTGGGCCGAGCGGCGGTTCGGATCGCTCCTCGCGACGCTGGAGCCGGACGTCGAGATCGTCTGGCGCGCCTACGACCTGCCCTGAGAGCCCCGGCGGCGTCGAGGCGGCGTCGAGCGGATATCCTTTCGGGCGGCCCGACCGGTTCGTCCCGGACGGCCACCCGAGCCGCGAAGGGAGGCCTCGATGCCCATCACGCCCGTCGAGAGGATCTGGATGGACGGCGAGCTCGTGGACTGGGCCGACGCCAAGGTCCACGTGCTGTCCCACGCCGTCCACTACGGCACCGGGGTGTTCGAGGGCATCCGATGCTACGAGACGAAGTCTGGACCGGCCGTGTGGCACCTGGACGAGCACATCAAGCGGCTGTTCCGCTCGGCCAAGTTGTACCACCTCGAGATCCCGTACTCCGCCGAGGCCCTCTCGGAGGCGGTGAAGGACACGATCCGCGCGAACGGCCTGGCTGCCTGCTACATCAGGCCGCTGGTGTTGCGGGGGTACGGGGAGATGGGTGTGAACCCGCTGAACGCGCCGGTGAACGTGGTGGTTGCGGTGTGGCCGTGGGGGGCGTACCTCGGCGAGCAGGCTCTGGAGCAGGGCGTGCGGGTCAAGATCTCCTCGTGGAAGAGGAACGACCAGAACTCGCTGCCGGCCGCGGCCAAGGCCACCGGCCAGTACATCAACGGGGTCCTGGCCAAGGTGGAGTCGCTGAAGGCCGGGTACGACGAGGCCATCATGCTGAACCAGCAGGGTTTCATCACCGACGGTTCGGGGGAGAACGTCTTCGTGGTCCGGCACGGGGTGCTGTGCACGCCGCCCATCTCGGCCGGGTGCCTGGACGGCATCACCAGGTCGACGGTGATGACGCTGGCCCGCGATCTCGGCTACGAGGTCCGCGAGGAGAACCTGGTCCGCACGGACCTTTACAACGCGGACGAGGCGTTCTTCACGGGCACGGCCGCGGAGGTCACCCCGATCCGAGAGGTGGACGACCGCACGGTCGGTGAGGGGACCCGAGGGCCGGTGACGAAGGAGATCCAGGGGACGTTCTTCGCGGCGACCAAGGGCGAGATGGAAAGGTACGCGTCCTGGCTGGCGCCGGTGGCGTAGCGCCCGTGAGGCGGGGCGAGGCGGCGGACCGTCTGCCGAGGACGGCCACTCCGTCCAGGTACGACCTGACCCTCGAGCCCGATCTCCACGCGGGGACGTTCCGCGGAACCGAGGACGTACGGATCCGGGTCCATCAGGCGACCCAGGAGATCGTGCTGAACGCCGTGGACCTCCGGATCGACGAAGGCCGGCTCTCCGATGGCGACGGCACCAAGGTCGACGTCGAGGAGGTCCGTCTCGACGCGACAACCGAGCGGGCGCACGTATGGCTCGCCGAGCTCGTCCAGCCGGGCGAGTGGACGCTGCACCTCGAGTTCAGGGGCGCCCTGAACGACCGGCTGGTCGGGTTCTACCCGTCCACCTACACGGACGACGACGGCGCCACGCACGTCATCGCCACCACGCACTTCGAGGCCGCCGACGCCCGCAGGGCCTTCCCGTGCTGGGACGAGCCAGCCCTGAAGGCCGTGTTCGGCGTGACCCTGGTCGTGGACGCGGGATCCGTCGCCCTGTCCAACGGACCGGAGTCCGGCCGGGAGCCGGCGGGGGACGGCAAGATGGCGGTGCGGTTCGCGGACACCATCCCCATGTCCACGTACCTTGTGGCGTTCGTGGTGGGACCGCTCGAGCTCACCGACCCGGTGGACGTGGACGGCGTGCCGCTCCGGATCGCCCACGTCCCCGGCAAGGGACACCTGGTCGACTTCGCCCTGGAAGTGGGCGCGTTCTCGCTCCGGTTCTTCGCCGACTACTACGGGATCCCCTACCAGGAGAAGAAGGTGGACTTCGTGGCCCTCCCGGACTTCGCCGCCGGCGCCATGGAGAACCTCGGGCTGATCACGTATCGGGAGGCCGTCCTGCTGGTGGACCCGGCCAAGGCGACGCAGCAGGAGCTCCTGGCGGTGGCCGACGTCGTCGCCCACGAGCTCGCCCACATGTGGTTCGGCGACCTCGTGACGATGCGGTGGTGGAACGGCATCTGGCTGAACGAGGCCTTCGCCACGTTCATGGCGAACATCGCCGTGGACGCGCTTCGGCCGGACTGGGACCGGTGGGGGTCGTTCCGCCGGACGTGCTCGACGGCGCTGGAGATCGACGCCCTGGAGAGCACCCGCTCGATCGAGTACCCGGTGCGCTCGCCCGACGACGCCGCCGACATGTTCGATGCGCTTACGTACACGAAGGGCGCGGCGGTCCTTCGCATGCTCGAGCGGTACCTGGGAGAAGGGCCATTTCGCGAGGGGATCCGCCGGTACCTGAAGGAGCACGCCGGGGGGAACACCGAGACCTCGGACCTGTGGGACGCCATCGAGGCCGCTACCGGCGAGCCCGTCCGGCGGATCATGGACTCATGGATCTGGCAGGGCGGCTACCCACTCATCGACGTGGAGCCGGAGGGAGGTTCGCTCCGGCTCACGCAGGAACGGTTCCGGTACGCGAGCGGCGATGACGGGACACGGTGGGATGCTCCGCTCTTGGTGCGGCAGTCGTCGGGTGACCGGGCGGTCACGCGGGCGGTGCTGGTCGAACGGGACGGCGCCACCGATCCGCTCCTCGACCCCGAGGCTCTGGTCGTGGCGAACGCCGAGGGGGCGAGCTTCGTCCGGGTCCGGTACGCCGAGGACCTCCGGGACCGGGTGTGGGGCCGGGCCCTGGAGGCCCTGGTCCCGATCGAGCGGTTCGGCCTGGTGGACGACGCTTGGGCCGCGGTGGTGGCCGGCTCGTTTGCCGTCACGGAGTTCCTGCGCCTGGCCCGGAACCTTCGGGACGAGGGAGACCTGCACGTGTGGCAGGCGCTCATCGGGGCCCTGTCATGGCTGGAGCGCTTCGTGGACGGCGAGCCCCGCGAGCGGTTCGCCGTGTACGTCCGGGAGCTGGCCCGGCCGGCGTTCGAGCGGCTCGGCTGGGAGCCGAGGCCGGAGGAGCCCGACCTTGTCCGATCGCTCCGCGGCGCGCTGGTCTCGACGCTCGCGTTGCTGGGCGACGACCTCGAGGCCAGGGCCGGGGCCAGGTGGCGGGAGGAGGCGGCTCGGGCCGGACGTCACATCGACGCGGCGCTGGCGTCGGCGGGAGTCGCGGTGGTGGCGGCGACCGGGGGCCCCGAGGACTACGAACGGTTCCTGGCCAGGCGGACGGACGCCCCCACCCCGCAGGAGCAGCTCCGCTACCTGTACGCCCTGGCCGACTTCCGAGATCCGGCCCTCATGGACCGGACCCTGGAGCTCACGCTGACGGACGAGGTCCGGTCCCAGAACGCGCCGTTCGTGCTGGCCCGGGGCATGGCCAACCGCGAGCTGGGGGATCGGGCATGGCGGTTCGTCAAGGATCACTGGGAGGATGCGAACCGGCGGATGCCCCCGAACACGGTCATCTACATCGCCGACGGGGTCCGGTTCCTCACCACCGGGGAACAGGAAGCGGACGTCCAGGCCTTCTTCGGCGAACACGACATCCCGCAGGCCCGCAAGATGCTCCGTCAGGTGCTGGAGCGCCAGCGGATCAACGCCGCCCTCCGCCGCCGCACCGCCCCCGAGCTCGAGGCATTCTTCTCGGGCGGCCAGTAAGAGAGCGGCGAGGCGAGCGCCGATGGCCAACGTCTCCACGATCGAGGGCATCAGGGTCTCCGCCGACCACTGGATCGGCGGAGCGCGCGTCCCGTCCTCCGTCATGTTCCTGGACCTGTCCCCCATCGATCAGGAGATGCTGGCGATGGTCGCCCGGGGTGGGACCAAGGAGGCCGACGCTGCCGTGGCCGCGGCCCGGCAAGCCTTCCCCGAGTGGGGCAACACGCCGCCCCAGGAGCGCGCGCGGGTCCTCCACCGCATCGGGGAGATCGTCGAGGCCCGGGTGAACGAGCTCGCCGTGGTCGAGACCACGGACAACGGGTCGCTGCTGCGTTCGATGCGGCGGAGCGTGATGCCGCGGGTCGCGCACAACTTCCACTTCTTCGCCGACCAGCTGCTGTCCCTGCACGAGGACGACTTCGAGACCCGGGGGCATCGTAACCACGTGGAGTGGGACCCGGCCGGCGTCACCGTGGTCATCACCCCGTGGAACGCGCCGCTGATGCTGGCCACGTGGCGCCTGGCCCCGGCCCTGGCCGCGGGAAACCCGGTGATCCTGAAACCCCCGGAGTGGGCCCCGCTCACGGCCTCGATGTTGTGCGACATGGCGCGGGAGGCGGGGCTGCCGGATGGAGTGCTGAACGTGGTCCAGGGGATGGGGGAGGAAGCCGGAGCCTCGCTCGTGGCGCACCCCGGCGTGGACCGCATCGCGTTCACCGGCTCGGTCGAGACCGGCAAGCTGGTGTCCGCGGCCGCCTCGGCGAACCTCACGCCGGTGTCACTCGAGCTGGGGGGGAAGTCCCCGTTCGTGATCTTCGCCGACGCCGACCTCGAGTCGGCCGTGGCCCAGGCCGTCAACCAGTACGACAACGCCGGGCAGGTGTGCCTGGCCGGCACCCGGGTGCTGGTGGAACGAGGGATCTACGACGAGTTCCTGGACCGCTTCCTTGAGCGGGCCTCGGGCCTCGAGCAGGGGGATCCGCGCCTCGACGACACCGACGTCGGGCCGCTGATCACGCGGGAGCACTTCGCGCGGGTGGACG
>DASWJF010000183.1:0-3736 GCA_036397275.1 Actinomycetota bacterium | reverse complement strand
CCGCACGATCCGGTGGCGGGCCCGCTTCTCGATCATCATCTCGTTCAGGGCCCACTGCGGCTCGAAGTCCGCGCCCTCCGGCTCGGCCAGCACGGCCAGGCGCTCCTCGATCCGGGCCGTGCCGGCGATGGCCCGCTCCAGTAGCGGAGGCGTCTGCTCGGGCTCCACCTCGGTCAGAAAGCCCAGGCGGCCCACCTTCACCCCGAGGATAGGGCACCCCGCACGGGAGGCCACGTGGGCCGCGTGCAGGAACGTCCCGTCGCCTCCCACCGACACGACCAGGTCCATCCCTCGTTCGCCGAGGTCAGAGCCCGCCCTCGCCTCGCCGGCTCCCTTGTGATCGAGCCACCTGACCTCGATCCCCCGGTCCTCGAGCCACTGGGTCAGGCCCTTCGCCGCCGCCATGGCGGCCTCCCGGGCCGGGTGGACCACGAACCCGACCGTCCTCACCCGCGGGCCGCCATCCGTCGCCCTTCGTCCATGGCCAGCGTCACGTCCACGGCCCGCACCGGGCCGCCCTTCGTGGCGTGCAGGAAGAACTCGACGTTCCCGGCCGGTCCTGGAAGGGGCGAGGCCATCACGGCTTGCGGCGCGAGGCCGGCGCCCGTGCACGCCTCGGCTACCCGCTCCACGGCCCGGCGCCACACCGCGGGGTCCCGCACCACGCCGCCCTCGGCCACCTCGTCGGGTCGGGCCTCGAACTGGGGCTTGACCAACAGCACGAGCTCGGCCCCGTCCCCCGACACGCCCGCAAGGACGGGCACGACCGTCCGCAGCGAGACGAACGAGAGGTCCGCCACCACCACCTCGGGCGCGAACGGGAGCTCGCCCGCCCGGAGGCCCCGCACGTTCGTTCGCTCCAGCACCGTGACCCTGGGGTCCTGCCGGAGCGTCCATGCGAACTGACCGTATGCCACGTCGACGGCGGCCACTCGGGCAGCGCCCCGCCGAAGCAGGCAGTCGGTGAACCCGCCCGTGGAGGCGCCGGCATCGAGGCAGTCGCGGCCTGCGACGTCGACCCCGAACCGGGCCAGGGCGGCTTCGAGCTTCTCCCCACCTCTCGACACGAACCGCCGGGGGGGACCGAGCATCTCGAGCGGCTCGTCCGGAGCGACCAGCGTGGACGGCTTGTCGGCCGGACGCCCCCCCAAGACGACCTCGCCCCGCCGGACGGCCGCCCGGGCTTCGGTTCGCGTGCCGGCCAGGCCGCGACGGACGAGCTCCGCGTCCAGCGGACGGCGGGTCACCGCGGTCCGGCTCAGCCCCTGGCTTTGCGGGCGGACGGACGCGCGGCGGTGCGCTTCTTGGCCGAGGTCTTCTTGGTCGCGGAGCTCTTCTCGGCCGGCCGCTTCGCGGCGGCCCGCTTGGGTGCGCCCCCGCGCTCCAATTCCCGGATCCGCTTCTTCAGGGCGTCGACTTCGTCGCGAGTGGCCGCGCCCATCGTCTTGAGCTGGGCCTTCACCTCGCGCCGCACCAGCGCCCCCAGCCGGTCACGGCTCTTGCCCGACCACTTCATCAGGTCCTTGGCGGCCTTCTGGACCTGTTCCCTGCCCTGGCCCTTCATGACGGACCGGGCCATCTGCTGGGCCTTGGCCGGCGACAGCTTGTCCATCGCCGCATCCATGTACCTGCGAACCTCGCTCACCACCATGGCTCGCTCCTCCCGTTGCCGTCCGATCCCGCCGACCTCAGGATACCCCGGCCCTCACCCCCTCCGGCGCACCACCCTGCTAGGCTCCCGCCCGGTGGACAGGGGAAGGGGCCGCCCGTGATCCCGATCCGCGACGTGAACCCCACGAGCCGACGGCCCTGGGTCACGCTCGCGCTCATCGCCACCAACCTCCTGGTATTCCTGGTGTGGCAGCCGACCCTCAGCGCGAACAGCGCCGAGCGGTCGTTCTTCTTCTTCTACTGCAACGCCATGGTGCCCTGGGAGGTCACGCACCAGACCGACCTGGCCGACGGAGGAGCCCCCGCGCGCCAGGCCATCGAGGCGGACCTGGGGCAACTCGAACCCGGCATCGGAGCCGCGCTTCAGGACGCGCTCCGGCAGAAGTGTCCCGACAAGAGCTGGGCCCTGTCGGTCCTCGTGGCAATGTTCCTGCAGGGGGGGTGGCTCCACATCGCCGGGAACATGCTGTTCCTGTGGATCTTCGGGAACAACGTGGAGGACCGGCTGCGCCCCATGACGTTCATCCTCTTCTACCTGCTGGGCGGGCTCGCCGCGACGGCCCTCCAGCTCGCCTTCGGACCGAACTCGGCCATCCCCAACGTCGGGGCCTCCGGCGCTATCGCCGCCGTCCTGGGGTCCTACCTCGTGATGTTCCCCCGGGCTCGGGTGTACACGCTGGTCATCTTCTTCTTCATCACCGCGGTCGAGCTGCCCGCCGTCGTGCTGCTGGGGGCGTGGTTCGTCCTCCAGCTGTTCAGCGGGGTCGGCACCCTGGGAGCCGAGGTGAACGCCGGCGTCGCTTACTGGGCCCACGTCGGCGGGTTCGTGTTCGGGGTGGTTGTCACGTGGCTGTTCTTCCGGGGGCGCGGAGAGCGGCAGCGCCTGTCGGAGATCCCGCAGCGTCCCGACTTCTTCTAGGGCGGGGCCGTCGGGCGGGCCTCAGCCTGGAGCGCTCGGCGCGGGAGCGGGTTCCTCGAACAGCGCCGAGAGGTCGGGCGCGACGTACGTCGGGCGAACGTCGGTCCCGGCCAGATCGGCCTCCCCGGTGACGCCCGTCAGCACGAGCAGCGAGTCCCACCCCAGCGCCGCGGCGCCGGCGATGTCCGTATCGAGCCGGTCGCCCACCACCAGGGGACGCCCGTCGCCGGCCCGCCGCAGCGCGGCCTCGAACAGCGGCGCGTGGGGCTTCCCCACGATCTCCGGAACCGCGCCGGTGGTGGTCACGATCACCGCGAGGAGGGCCCCGGCTCCCGGCCACAGCCCGTCGGGCGCCGGGTAGGAGGGGTCGGCGTTGGTGGCGACCAGCGCGGCCCCCCGCTGGACCAGCAGCGACGCGGTCCGGAGCTTCGCGTAGTCGGCGGATCGGTCCCACCCCACGACCACGTGGTCCACCCGCTCCGGCTGGCCATCCACGACCGTCACGCCGGCGTCCGAAAGCGCGGTCCTGATGCCCTCCTCCCCCACCACGAACGCCGACCCACCGCCCCGCGACGCCAGCAGGTCCGCGGTGGCCAGGGCGGACGAGACGATCTCGGACGGCGATGCCCCGATGCCCAGTCCGGCAAGCGTCTGGGCCACCCGCTCCGGGGTTCGGCTCGAGTTGTTCGTCATGAACACGACCCGGCCGCCGGCCGACCGGAGCCGGGCCACGGCCTCCGCGGCAAGCGGCACCGCGCGGTCGCCTCGATACAGCACGCCGTCGAGATCGAATAGGAAGCACTCGTACCGGTCCGCCAGGGCCATTACTGGTCCACCCTTCCCGCGCGAGGTTCCAAGGAATGGCCTCTCAGTGGGTGCATGCTCTGGGCATCTCGGTGGCCGGCGGGGGAAGGGCCAAGTGCCATCGCCCCTCGAGGGCCAGGCTGATACCGCCGCCCCCGCCGGCTCCCGGGAGCGCAGAGCGGCAATGGGAAGACGCGCCTTGAGCGCCAGTCGGTAATGAACCGCGACGCGCTTCCGCCACCGGGTAGGCCCCCCGATCGGAAGGAGGTCTGATGTTCGTCGGCATCGACTGGGCGGCGGAGTCCCACGACATCTGCGTGGTCGACTCGGCCGGCAAGATCC
>DASWJF010000182.1:0-5309 GCA_036397275.1 Actinomycetota bacterium | reverse complement strand
CCCTGTGGACCCCATGTGCGGCATCGTGGGCTACGTGGGGCCCGACGAGGCCCTCCCCATCATCCTCGAGGGCCTCCGGCGCCTCGAATACCGCGGCTACGACTCGGCCGGCGTCGCGCTGATCGACGGGGGGCTCACCGTCGTGAAGCGGGCCGGAAAGCTCGACGAGCTGGTCCGGGCCCTGGAGACGGGCCGGTCGCCGTCGGGCACCGTGGGGATGGGCCACACCAGGTGGGCCACCCACGGCGAGCCGAGCGACCGCAACGCCCACCCTCACCTGGACTGCCGGGGCCGAATCGCCGTCATCCACAACGGCATCATCGAGAACTTCGCCGCCCTCCGGGCTGGTCTGGAGAAGCGGGGCCATACCCTGGTCTCCGACACCGATACCGAGTGCATCGCGCACCTCATCGAGGAGCGCGGCGAGGGCGACCTGGCCGGCGCGGTGCGGGCCACGGTGAGCGAGCTCGAGGGCGCGTACGCCATCGTCGTCTTGTCCCTCGACCAGCCCGACGTCGTGGTGGGCGCGAAAGTGTCCTCCCCCCTCGTGGTGGGCCTCGGCCAAGGCGAGAACATCCTGGCCTCGGACATCCCGGCGGTCCTGCCGAGGACGCGGACCGTCGTGCCCATCGAGGAGGGCCAGGTGGTGGAGGTCCGCGCGGACCGTGTGACCGTCACCGACTTCGAGGGGAACGCCGTCGAGCCCACGCCGATGCAAGTGGACTGGGACGTGGCCCGGGCCCAGAAGGGCGGGTTCGACGACTTCATGCTGAAGGAGATCCACGAGCAGCCCGCCGCCATCCGCGACACCCTGGTCGGACGGGTGGACTCGAACGGGTTGCTCGCCCTCGACGAGCTGAACGTCGACGCCGACGTGCTGCGCGAGGTGGACAAGGTCTTCGTGGTGGCGTGCGGGACCGCGTTCCATGCCGGCCTGGTGGCGAAGTACGCCATCGAGCACTGGACCCGGCTGCCGGTGGAGATCGAGATCGCGTCGGAGTTTCGGTACCGCGATCCTGTGCTCGGGCCCGGCACGCTCACCCTGGCCGTCTCGCAGTCGGGCGAGACCATCGACACGCTGGAGGCCGCGCGCCACGCGTCGCGCCAGGGATCGAACGTGATCGCCGTGACGAACACCGTTGGGTCGTCGCTGGCCCGCGAGGCGGACGCCGTGCTGTACACGCACGCGGGACCCGAGATCGGCGTCGCGGCGACCAAGACGTTCGCCACGCAGATGGCCGCGCTGTACCTCACCGCGCTGTACCTGGCGCAGGTGCGGGGCTCGATGTTCCCTGAGGAGATCGCCGAAGTCGTCGAGCGCATCCACGAGCTACCGGCGCAGGTGGAGCGGGCGCTGGCCCTCGACGCCGAGGTCCGGGAGGTGGCCGAGCGGTACCACCGGGCCCGCGACTTCCTGTTCATCGGCCGCCACGTGGGCTACCCGGCCGCCCTGGAGGGTGCGCTGAAGCTGAAGGAGATCTCCTACATCCACGCGGAGGGGTGCCCGGCCGGGGAGCTCAAGCACGGATCGATCGCGCTGGTCGAGCCGGGCGTCCCCGTGGTGGCGGTGGCCACGGAGTGCCACGTGTATCCGAAGATGCTGTCGAACATCCAGGAGGTCCGGGCCCGCGGCGCGGACGTGATCGCCGTGGCCACCGAAGGCGACCGGGAGATCGGCGAGCTCGCGCGGCACGTGCTGTTCGTGCCGCGCACACCGGAGCTGCTGGCGCCGGTGGTGGTGACCGTGCCGCTCCAGCTCCTGGCGTACCACATCGCCAAGCTCAGGGGATGCGACGTGGACCAGCCCCGGAACCTCGCCAAGTCCGTCACGGTGGAGTAGGGACCCGGGCCGCCCGCCCGAACGGGGGCTACCCTAATGCCCGTGGACATCGTGGGGCTCGGCGTCGACATGTGCGAGATCGATCGCATGGAGCGGGCCCTGGCCCGCCATCCAACCATGCGGGAGCGCGTCTTCACACCCGAGGAGCGGGCCTACTGCGACTCCAAGGCCCGGCCGGCCGAGTCCTACGCGGCCCGCTTCGCCACCCGAGAGGCCGTGATCAAGGCCCTCGGTGGTTACCGGGGCAAGCGGTGGCAGGACATCAGCGTCAGCCGGCACCCCAGCGGCGCCCCGTCCGTCGTCCTGGCCGGGAACGCGAAGCTGCGGGCGGACGCGCTCGGCATCTCCAGGGTCCTGGTCAGCTTCACCCACGAGCGCGCCACCGCCGTGGCCTTCGCCGTGGCGGTGAGCGAGTGAGGCCCGTCCTCACGCCGGCCGAGGCCGGTGCGCTGGACCGGGAGAGCCAGGGCCGCGGCATCCGGGCCGAAACCCTCATGGAGAGCGCCGGGCGGGAGGTGGCCCGAGCCGCCGCGGCGGTGGCCGGGGGCCTGTACGGGCGGCGTGCGGTGGTGGTGTGCGGCAAGGGGAACAACGGCGGCGACGGCCTGGTCGCGGCCCGGCATCTGGCCCGGTGGGGCGTGCGAGTCACCGTGATACTCCTGGAGGTCCCCGAGGACCTGCGGGAGCCGGCGGCCACGAACTTCCGCCGCCTGTCCGAGGTCGACGTCCGGGTCCGTCCGTTCTCCCCGGGCGCGCTGGAGCGCGAGCTCGCCCGGGCCGACGTGGCCGTCGACGCCATCTTCGGCACCGGCTTCCGAGGATTCCCCGAGGACGAGTGGGAGGACGCCATCCAGGGCCTGAACGACGGCGGCGCGCCGGTGGTGGCCGTGGACATCCCGTCGGGCGTGAACGGCGAGACCGGCGCGGTGGAGGGCGACGCCGTGCAGGCCGACGTGACCGTCGCATTCGGGGCGGCGAAGTGCGGGGTGGTGCTCCTCCCCGGCGCCGAATATGCGGGGCTGGTGGAGGTGGTCGACATCGGGTTCCCGCCCGATCTGGTGAAGGCCGACGTGTGGGTGACGGAGGGGGAGGACGTCGCCGCCATGCTGCCGAAGCGGGCGGCCGACACGCACAAGCGGGCGGCCGGTGTGGTGCTCGTGATCGGCGGGTCGCGCCTCATGACCGGAGCCGTGTGCCTCGCGGCCGAGGCCGCCTACCGGGTCGGTGCCGGGCTGGTCGTCGTGGCCGTTCCGGAGGGCATCCTCTCGGTCGTGCAGACGGTGCTTCGCGAGACGACGTTCGTCCCCCTGCCGGAGACGGCCGAGGGCACGGTGGCGGGCTCGACCGAACGGCTGGAGCAGGTGCTCGAGGACGCGGACGCCGTGGCCATCGGACCGGGGATGACCACGCAGGAACAGACCGGGGCCTGGATCCGGGAGCGGGTCCGCTCGACACCCGTTCCCGTCGTCGTGGACGCGGACGCCCTGAACGCGTTCGCCGCAAGGGTCTCGGAGCTGGCCGACCGCCGGTCCGAGGCGGTCCTCACGCCCCACGCCGGGGAGTTCGCCCGACTGGCCGGGATCCCCGCCCGGGACGTCGGCGCCGACCGCATCGGCCACGCCCGAAAGCTCGCCGCCGAGGCCCAGGCCACCGTCCTGCTGAAGGGCAGCCGGACCGTGATCGCCTCCCCCGACGGCCGGGTCAGGATCAACCCCACCGGTGGTCCCTACCTCGCGACCGGCGGCACCGGCGACGTGCTCACCGGGATGATCGCCGGCCTCGCCGCCCGCGGCGTACGGGCGGCCGACGCGGCGACGGCCGCCGCGTACCTCCACGGGGTGGCCGGTGCCCTGGCGGCCCGCGACGCCGGCGAGGGGGCCACCGCCGGTGACGTGCTGGCCCGGGTACCTGAGGCCATCCGGGAGGTCGGCACCACGTGACGCGGTACCGACCCACGGTCGTCGAGGTGGATCTCGATGCCATCCGCCACAACGTGCGGCTCCTCAAGCCCTCGGGCGCGGAGCTCATGGCGATCGTGAAGGGGGACGGCTACGGCCACGGGGGCGCGCGCGTCGCGCGGGCCGCGCTCGATGCGGGTGCCTCGTGGCTCGGGGTGGCCCTGGTGGAGGAGGGCCTGGGGCTCCGCGAGGCCGGCGTCGACGCGCCGGTCCTCGTCCTGTCCGAGCTCCCGCCGGGCTCGGAGAAGGAAGCCCTGGCCGCGAACCTCTCGCCCTCCCTGTACTCGGACGACGGCCTGGCCCGCCTGGCGGAGGCGGCCGGCGCCGCGGGCGGGCCGGTGGGCGTGCACGTGAAGGTCGACACCGGGATGCACCGGGTGGGGGTGTGGCCGCCGGCGGCCGCGGCAGGGTTCGCTCGGGCCGTGGTGGCGGCCGGACTGGAGCTCGAGGGCCTGTGGACCCACTTCGCGTGCTCAGAGGAGGACGAGGCGCTGACCCGGCGCCAGCTCGGCGAGCTGGTCGCCGTGAACGACGAGCTGCGGGCGGGCGGCGTCCAGGCCCGATACCTCCACGCGGCCAACAGCGCGGCCACCCTCCTGTACCCGGAGACCCACCTGGACATGGTGCGACCGGGCGCCGCGATCTACGGGATCGACCCCGGTGGGGGGCTTGCGGCGAGCGCGGGCCTCCGGCCGGCCCTCACGTGGCGCTCGGCGGTCAGCATGGTGAAGCGGCTCCCTGCGGGGGAGGCCGTCTCCTACGGACACCGGTACCGGCTGGAGCGGGACGCGAACGTCGCCACGGTCCCGGTGGGCTACGAGGACGGGTACCCACGGCTCCTCTCGTCCCGGGCCGACGTGCTGATCCGGGGACGCCGCCACCGGGTGGCCGGGACGGTGACCATGGACCAGATCCTGGTGGACTGCGGCGACCACGACGTGACGCCGGGGGACGAGGTGGTCCTCATCGGCCAACAGGACGCGGAGCGGATCACCGCCGAGGAGCTGGCCGGCCTGATCGGAACGATCGGCTACGAGGTCGTGACCGCTGTCTCGGAGCGCGTGCCCCGCGAGTACCGGGGATGAGGCGCGACGCGCCGGGCTGGTGGGAAAGGACGGGCTGAGGCGAACGTGAGCAGGCGTCGGGCCGCGCTCGTCACTGCGGGCCTCGCCGCCGGGGCGGTGGCCGGCGGGGTCGCCGCCCGCGCCGTGCTTCGCCGGCGGGGTGCCGACCCAGAGGCCGGCGAGCCGCTCGCGATGCTCCCCCCGGAGGACCTGGGGTTCGTCGAGTCCTTCGACGGGACGAAGCTGGCGGTGCGGGCGGCCGGAGACCCTTCCAGCCCTGCGCTTCTGTTCGTCCACGGCTTCAGCCTGGACATGACGGCGTGGCACTACCAGTGGACCGGGCTGTCCGAGCGCTTTCGATGCGTGCTGTTCGACCTCCGGTCACACGGCCTGTCCGAGCGGGCCGCGTCCGGCGACCTGTCGCTCTCGGCCATGGGGCGCGACCTG
>DASWJF010000181.1:0-1790 GCA_036397275.1 Actinomycetota bacterium | reverse complement strand
GCCCCGGACCGTGGAGCAGCTCGACGGGTCGCTCCGCTCGTTGGAGCTGAAGCTCGACAAAGACACGATGCGAAAGCTCGACGGGCTCTTCCCGGGCCCCGGCGGCCCCGCGCCCGAGGCCTACGCCTGGTGAAGTGCGCATCGCGAATGGACGGGGCAATAGGCTGGAGCCGCGTCCCTAGGAAGACGCGCCCGCCCTGCGGAGCGCCTCGGCGCGCGTCTCCTCCGTAAGCCGCTTCAGGGCCTCGGAGAACGGTGGCTGCACCGGCTCGGGGTGGTCCACGCGCTTGGCGCTCTCCGGCACCCGGACCAGGTCGGCCTGGAAGAGCCGCCGGGCGGTCTCGAGGGTGCGCGGGGGACCGGTTCGCCTCCCCCCCAGCATCACCGGGACGAGCAGCGGTTCGGTCCCCGGTGGCGGAGGCTCGTCCCGTAGCCCGATCACGTCGCCGCCTTCTCCCCGGAACACCTGCTTGCGTCCGGGCTCCGTGGCTTTCGCCTCGGAGAGCTTGAGCACCGGCCGGCCGTCGTACTCCACCAGCTTGTACACCGAGTCGAGGTACGGCGCGTCGGCCGAAACGCCCACCCGAGTCCCCACCCCGAAGGCGTCGATCGGCGCGCCCGCCGTGACCAGCCGGTCCACGTCGGTCTCGTCCAGGCCGCCGCTGGCGAAGATCCGCACGTGCGGCAGGCCCTCCTCGTCGAGGATCCGGCGGGCCTCCCGGGACAGCTCCTCGAGGTCACCGCTGTCCAGACGGATGCCGAGGCGCTCGGTCAGGCCGAGCTCCCCGATGACCTCGATGGCCGTCCGCACCCCGTTCAGCGTGTCGTAGGTGTCCACCAGGAACGTGGTCCGGTCAGGGAAGTCCTGGGCGAAGGCCCGGAACGCATCGGCCTCGGTGGGGAAGGACTGGATGTACGAGTGGGCCATGGTGCCGGCGACACGGAGGCCGAACCGGCGTGCGGCCTCGACGTTGCTGGTGGCAGCGAACCCGACCATGGCCGTGGTCCGGGCCACCGCCATGGCGGCGTCCGTCCCCTGCGTGCGGCGGAAGGCGAAGTCCACCAGGTCCCGGTCCCGGGCGGCGATCCGGCACCGAGCGGCCTTGGAAGCGATCGTGGTCTGGAACGTGATCTGGTTCAGCAGGTAGGTCTCGACGAGCTGGGCCAGCGCGATGGGCGCGGTGATCTCCACGATCGGTTCGTCGGCGAACACGATCCGCCCCTCCGGCACGGCCCACACGTCGCCGGTGAACCGGAGGCCCCGGAACCGCTCGATGGTCTCACCGTCGTAGTCGAGCTCGCCGGCCAGGTAGCGGAGGTCGTCCTCCTCGAACCCGAACCCCTCCAGGAACTCCAGGCAGGGCTCCAGACCCGCCGCCACCAGGAACCCGCGGTTCGCCGGGAGGTGCCGGACGAACAGGCTGAAAGTGGCCGGCTGGTCCATCCCGCGTCGCAGGTAGCTCGCGGCCATGTTGAGCTCGTACAGGTCCGTGAGAAGCGCGCCGGCCATGCGGTACAGGCTACGCGAACGGTTCGCGCGGGAGGACGGGCCTCGGGCCTCGGACAGCGGCGTGCCGCTAGGCTACGAGGGAGTGAGCCGTCGTCGATTCGAAGAGCTGGTGGCCGAGGCCCTGGACTCCCTCCCTCGGTGGGTGCTGACCCGGCTGGAGAACGTCGAGGTCCTGGTGGAGGACCGTCCGCCCCGCGGCGAGCCGGGCCTGCTCGGCCGGTACCACGGCATCCCGCTCACCGAACGCGACGGTCGCTACGCGGGCGTTCTGCCGGACACG
>DASWJF010000180.1:0-4944 GCA_036397275.1 Actinomycetota bacterium | reverse complement strand
CCGGAGCTCGTGGCTGGCCTCGTCCACGAACCGCCGCTCACGTTGGAGGGCCTGTTCCAGCCGCTCGAGCATCTCGTTCAGGGTCTCCCCGAGGCGGTCCACCTCGTCCCCCGTTCCGGACGGGGGCAGCCGGCGGCCGGGTTCGGAGGCGGAGATGGCCGCGGCCTCGGCCCGCATCCGCTCGACCGGCCGGAGGGCCGCTCCCGCCACCACCCATCCCACCCCGCTCGCAAGGATCAGGGCCAGGGGGCCACCCACCGCGAGGAGGATGCCCAGGCGGGCCAGGGCCTCGTGCTGGTCTTCCAAGGACGCGCCGACCACGAGCACCCGCCCCTCCGAGGCTGGGACGGCCAACAGCCGGGCCGGCACCGGCTCCTCCACCGTCACGACGGACCTCTCGAAGAACCGGGGCCCCCCGACGCCGGCCACGTCGGCTCTCGTGAGCATCGGGCCGGTCCGGAGGCCCGGGGAGGACTCGATGACCTCCCCGTCCGGTCCGAGGACCTGGGCGAACGCATCGCCCGGCTCGACGAGGCCGCCTCCCTGCCCGAGCGCCGTATCCGACCCCTCCAGGTTGGCCTGGAGGGCCTCCGCTCTCGACCGGAGCCCGGCGTCCACGGCCTCAAGGAGATCGGCCCGGAGCCGGAAGTACAGGAAGCCACCGGAGGCGGCGAGGACGACGGCCATGAGGGCCGCGGAGACGAGGGTGAGCCTAGCCCGGATCGGCAGACGCATCCTCCCGCTCCTCCCTCAGCCGGTAGCCCGCTCCGCGGACGGTCTCGATGGAGTCTGTCCCGAATGGGCGGTCGACCTTCTCCCGCAGGTATCGGACGTAGACGTCCACCACGTTCGAGTCGCCGTCGTAGGCGAAGTCCCACACGTGCTCGATCAGCCGGGTCCGGGAGAGGACCTCGCCGGGGTGTCGCATCAGGAACTCCAGGAGCGCGAACTCCTTGGCGGTGAGCTCGATGGAGGCGTCGCGCCGGGCCACCCGACGGGTCGCGGGGTCCAGGGTGAGGTCCCCGGCCGCAAGGACCGGCGGACGCTCCGGGGTCCCCCGGCGGACCAGGGCCCGCAGCCGGGCCAGGAGCTCGGCGAAGGAGAACGGCTTCGTGAGGTAGTCATCGGCGCCCGCATCGAGGCCCGAGACGCGGTCGGGGACGGCGTCGCGCGCGGTGAGCATGAGCACCGGGCTCCATCGCCCCTCGCTGCGGAGCCTCCGGCACACCTCGAACCCATCCAGGTCGGGCAGCATGACGTCGAGGACGATGGCGTCGTAGGGGTTCTCGGTGGCGAGCCACAAAGCCTCCCGGCCGTCGCCCGCCGTGTCGACGGCGTAGCCCTCCTCCTCCAGGCCTCGCTTGAGCAGGCCGGCCATCTTGGCCTCGTCTTCGACAACCAGGACCCTCACGGGAACCTCCCGGGGAAGCCTAGAACGGAGCGGCTGAGAGGAACATGAGAGGTCGGCTTCCTCGGGCGCTGCGGACTAGGCGACCGGAAGCCGGGGGCCGTCGGCCGTGGTCATGGGGCAGCGTGGGTCCGGGCCGGCAGCTTCGAGGAACTCGGCCAGCCACTCGTGGGCCGGGTCCAGGCACACTCGCCATGCTCGCTCGGCCGGGCCGGCCATCACGTTCAGGTAGTACATGGGGTGGCCGGGCATGGCCACGGACGGCCCGTGGTAGCCGCGAGGGATGAGGAACACGTCCCCATCGCGGACGGTAACGGTCGCGTCGATCTCTCCGTCGAGGGTATAGGTGCGGTGGAATCCCAACCCGGCGGCACCCCGGATCCGGAAGTAGTAGACCTCTTCCAGCGGCACCTCGCGCTCGCTGTGCTCGTCGTGCTTGTGGGGAGGGAACGACGACCAGTTCCCCTCGGGTGTGAGCACCTCCACGGCGATGAGCTTCTCCGCCTCGAAGGCATCCGCCGACATGAAGTTGTTGACCTGTCGAGTGGCGACGCCGCCGCCCCGAACCTCCACTCGCACGGCACCGGCCGGGACGTACACGGGCTCGAGCCGGCGAGTCGCGCGGGCCGAGGGCAGGGCGAACTCGCCGCCGGTCAAGCTCGTGATGCGAGCCTCGCTCCCGGCCGGCAGATAGGCGAAGTCGCTGACCCGGGAGAACACGTCTCGGCGCCCATCGAGCTCGAAGGAATGCGATCCCACCTCCACCCGGCACGTGCCCGAGAGCGGGAGCACCGCCGCCTCGAACCCCTCGAGGGTGATGGTTCGGCGTGCGCCTGGAGAGAGCACGATCACCCGCAACGCTACGAACCCCCATCCGGCCCCCTCGGGGGTGAGGGCCACAGGGTCCGGCCCGTCGGCCAGGGTCCCGGCCGGCCGGAACAGGTCCGGCGAGGATCGCCCCGAGAGCGGCTCAGGCATGACCCATCAGGGCCAGGACCTGCCCTTCGTCGGGCATGGCGTCGGCACACGCGAGCTGGGAGGCCACGTGGGCCCCGGCGGCGTTGGCGAAACGGATCGTGCGCACGGTTTCCCAACCCTCCAGCAGGCCGTGGCACAGGGCCGCCCCGAAGGCGTCCCCCGCCCCCAGCCCGCAGACCACGTCCACCGGGACCGCGGGGACCCGCTCCATCCCGCCGTCCCAAGCCACGAGTACCCCGGCCGGTCCCAGCTTCACGATGGCCAGCTCCACGCCGATGTCGAGGAGGCCCTTGGCCAGCTCCTCCGGCTCGCCCTCTCCCATGGCCACCGACGCCTCCTCGCGGTTCCCCACGGCGACGGTGGCGTGTCGGAGGGCTTCACGCAGCCGGTTCGGGGCTTCGTCGGGCGCGGGCCAGAGCATCGGCCGGTGGTCGAGATCGTGGACGGTGATCCCCGACCGGCCCCTGGCTTCCAGAGCGGCCATGGTCGAGGACCGGCTCGGTTCGTCGGAGAGGCCGGTGCCGGTCGTCCAGAAGATGCGAGCGTTGCGGATCGCGTCGTGGTCGAGCTCCCCCGGTTCCACGTTCATGTCGGGGGCCTTGGGCTCCCGGTAGAACAGGAGGGGGAACCGGTCCGGTGGGTAGATCTCGCAGAACACCAGTGGCGTACGAAGACGAGGGTCGGTCCCAACGTACCGATCGTCCACACCGAACTCCCGCAACGCGCGTCGCGCGTACATGCCGAATCCGTCGTCTCCGACCTTGGTGATGACCGCGGACCGGTGTCCGTACCGGGCCGCCCCGACCGCCACGTTCGTCGGGCTCCCACCGAGGGACTTGGCGAACGTGCGGACCTCGGCCAGGGGGACCCCGATCTGCTCCGGGTACAGGTCCACGCTGATCCGCCCCATGGTGAGCACGTCGTACGGCTCGAGCCCCGTCAGAACCCCCTCGCCTCCAGGAACCTCCGGTTCCGAGCCTGCGCCGCGGTCGCGTCGCTCGTCGGCTCGTCCGGCCCGGGGATCCGATCCTGCTCCACCACGAGCCACCCGGAGAAGCCCCGGTCCTTCACCAGGGAGAGGAACCCATCGATGTCGACGTCACCGGTTCCGAGCTCACAGAAGGTGCCCCGGCTCCAGACCGCCTCCATCCCGGCCCGATCGGCGATCACCTTCTTGAGGACCTCCATGCGAACGTCCTTCACGTGCAGGTGGTTGATGCGGTCGCCCCAGTCTCTTATGGCATGCACCGGGTCTCCCCCACCGAGGAGCAGATGACCGGTGTCGAGGCACAGGCCGATGTCGGTCAGCTCCAGAAGGAGGTCGATCTCGTGGGGGGCCTCCACGTGCGTGCAGGCGTGGTGGTGGAACGTCGGCTCGAGACCTCGGCCCCGGCACCGGTCGACCGCTCGCTTCACTCCGTCGGCGAGGCGGGACCATCCCGAGGCGTCGAGCCCGATCTCCGGCAGATCCTTGCCCCTGCCCGGGTTGGCCACCCGGGCCGGCGAGCCGGCATCGGCGAGGGTCGGCTTCGGAGGCTCGGGCGCCGAATCGGCCACCGCGGAGAAGACGTCGAGGGTCTGGTCCAGGACGGCCAGATCCTCCTCCAGGCCATCCGGCTCCGAGAACCGCATCTGCACCCATCCGCCGGCGAGGCCGAGACCGCGGCTCCTCAGGCGTTCGGCCAGCTCGTCCACGTGCCCGAGGTACCCGAACGGCCCCAGGTCGATCCCCTCGTAGCCCGCTCCGGCCACCGAGTCGAGGATCTCGTCCGGACCCGGCAGGTTGGGCAGCTTCCCCACGGTCAGCTCGAAGACCCCGAAGCTCACGGGGGCGTTGGCCACTCGGATCACGCGGGTGCCTCCGCCCGGCGAACCGACGTGTTCACGATCCCGCTCTCCGGTCCCCAACCGTGACCGGCGTTCCGGTCTCGGCGGATCGCCCGAACGCCTCCGCCACGGCGATGGCGGCCCGGGCGTCCTGCGGGGTGCACGGGGTCGCCCGGGCACCCGCTGCGACCTCGATGAAGGCATGCATCTCGGCGACGTATGCCCCCTTGAACCGGTCGAGCCATCCCTTGGTCACGGGCTCCGCCGGGGGAGGCACGCCGGCCTCCAGCGAACGGATCGGCGTGTGCGCGTCGAGGCCTACCGCGACGCTGTCCTCGGTTCCGTACACCTCCATGCGGACGTCGTATCCGAGGGGGTCCCGGCGGCTCCCCGACAGGATCGCCAGGGCACCCTGCTCGAGGTGGGCGACCATGGCCGCCATGGCCAGGTCGCCGTGAGCCTCGAACATCGGCATGGTCAGGTTGGAGCCGGTGGCATAGGCCGTCACCACCTCGCTCCCGGTGACGAACCGGAGGGCGTCGATGTCGTGGATCAGCATGTCCTTGAAGATCCCGCCGGAGCGCGAGATGTACTCCTCGTGAGGTGGGGCGGGGTCGCGCGTGTGGGCCGTCACGAACAGCACCTCACCAAGCCGGCCGGAGGCCACCAGATCGTGCGCCGCCCGGTAGCCGGGATCGAACCTCCGCTGGAACCCGATCTGCACGGGGATC
>DASWJF010000179.1:0-4355 GCA_036397275.1 Actinomycetota bacterium | reverse complement strand
TCGGGCTCGCTGAAGGACCGCATCGCCAAGAAGATGATCGAGACGGCCGAGGCCTCCGGGGAGCTCACGCCGGACAAGATCATCCTGGAGCCGACCTCGGGCAACACCGGCATCTCCTTGGCCATGGTGGCCCGCCGCAAGGGCTACCGGCTCACCGTGGTCATCCCGGACAACGCGAGCGAGGAGCGCATCCGGCTGCTCGAGCTGTTCGGCGCGGAGATCGTGTACTCGCCGGGGGAGAAGGGGACGAACGGGTCCATCGAGGTGGCCCGGGCCCTGGCCCGCGACGACCGCTACCACATGCCGTTCCAGTACGGGAACCCGGCGAACCCGCTCGCCCACTACGAGGGGACGGGGGCGGAGATCGTCCGCGACCTCCCCGAGGTCTCGCACTTCGTGGCCGGCCTGGGGACGGGCGGCACGCTCACCGGTGCGGGCCGGCGCCTGCACGAGCACAACCCCGACATCCAGGTGATCGCGGCCGAGCCGGAGCTCGGCGAGATGGTCTACGGGCTCCGGTCCCTGGATGATGGGTTCATCCCCCCGATCTTCGACGAGCGCGTGCTCGACCGGAAGTTCCTGGTGAGCTCGTCCGAGTCGCTCCGCGCCACCC
This sequence comes from Actinomycetota bacterium, assembly GCA_036397275.1. Classification (GTDB taxonomy): domain Bacteria; phylum Actinomycetota; class UBA4738; order UBA4738; family HRBIN12; genus AC-69. Next base: position 3,742 of record DASWJF010000179.1, on the reverse strand, counting down.
GCGAGCTCACGGAGAAGGAAGGCATCTTCGCCGGCATCTCCTCCGGTGCGGTGGTGAACGTGGCGCAGCGGATCGCCGCCGAGATCGACCGGGGCGACGTCTTGTGCCTGCTCGCCGACGGCGGGTGGAAGTACCTGTCCACCGAGGCCTGGGCGGCCGAGATCGAGCGCGCCGAGAAGGGCGTGTCGGAGACGCTGTGGTGGTAGCGGTGGTAGCCGGTGCCCGATAGCCGCCCACTCGGCGTGTTCGACTCCGGTGTCGGCGGGCTCACCGTGGCCCGGGCCATGTTCGATCTGCTGCCCCACGAGCCCGTCGTGTACGTGGGCGATACGGCGCGGTTCCCGTACGGTCCCAAGCCACTCGAGGAGATCCGAACCTACGCGCTGGAGATCGCCGAGTACCTCGTGTCTCGGGACGTGAAGCTGCTCGTTGTGGCGTGCAACTCGATCGAGGTCGCGGCCATCCGCGACGTGACCGAGGCCGCGGGGGTCCCGGTGGTGGGCGTGATCGACCCCGGGACTCGCGCGGCGGTCCGGGCCACCCGGAACCGCCGGATCGGGCTGATCGGGACGGAGGCCACCGTGGTGAGCGGCGCGTACGAGCGGGCCGTTGCCGCCACCGGGGCCGCCGCGGAGCTGTTCGCCCGGGCCTGCCCGGCGTTCGTCGAGCACGTGGAACGGGGCGACACATCGAGCCACCAACTGCTGGACCTGGCCCGGGGATACCTCGCTCCGCTACGCGAGCAGCAGGTCGACACCCTGATCCTGGGGTGCACGCACTACCCCATGCTCTCGGGCCTCATCCAGATGGTGATGGGCGACGACGTGGTCCTGGTCTCCTCGGCGGAGGAGACGGCCAAGGACGTGTACGCCACCCTGCTCCGGCTCGACCTGTTGCGCGAGGATCGGGCCGACCCCGTACACGAGTTCCTGTGCACGGGCGACCCGGCGCAGTTCCGGAGGGTCGCCCACCACTTCCTGGGACCGGAGGTCGGCGACGTGGACGGTCTCGAGGTGCAGCCGGTGAGGGGTGGCCCGTGGAGCTGATCGTCCTCGGCGCCAGCGGGACCTGGCCCGTCCCCGGGGCCGCCACCAGCGGCTACCTGGTCAAACAGGACGGGTTCAACCTGTGGATGGACGCCGGGAGCGGGACCCTGGCCAACCTCCAGCGGCACATCGAAGTGCCGGAGATCCATGGCATCTTGGTCTCCCACGAGCACCCCGACCACATGGTGGACCTGTACCCGTGCTTCTACGCGAAGTATTACGGCGAGCTCGGGGAGCCGCACCTCCCCGTGTACGTGCCGACCGGCTTTCCCGAGCGGGCCGGAGAGCTCGTGTCGATCGACAGCCAGGTCGTGATGCGGACGACCTTCGACTGGCGCGAGGTGGCGCCCGGCGAGTCGTTCGACATCGGTCCCTTCAAGGTGAAGACGGAGCCCATGGCGCACCTCGGCCTCGTGGCGTTGGGGTTCCGGATCGAGGCGAACGGCGCCGTCCTCGCCTACACGGGCGACTCCGGCCCCACCCACCACGTGGAGGCGCTGGCGCGAGATGCCGACGTCCTGCTCTCGGAGGCGACGTGGCAGGACCGGGACGACCTCAAGCCGTTCCATCTCTCGTCGAGGCAGGCCGCCGTCCACGCCCGAGAAGCGGGGGTCGGCCGCCTCCTGCTCACCCACATCTGGCCCTCGCTCGACAAGGACACGTCGGTCGAGCAGGCCAGCGAGGAGTTCGAAGGCCCCATCGACCTCGCCGCGGACGGGATGCGGCTCGAGGTGGGGAAGTGAGCGAACGGCCCGACGGGCGGGGCCCGAGGGACCTCCGGCCCGTCAAGGTGGAGCTGGGCTACCAGGAGTGGGCGGAGGGTTCCGTGTTGCTCGAGATGGGGCGGACCCGTGTGCTGGTGGCCGCCTCACACGACGACCGGGCCCCCAGATTCCTCCAGGGAAGCGGCAAGGGGTGGGTCACCGCCGAGTACTCCATGCTCCCCCGGGCCACGGCCGAGCGAACCCCCCGGGAGGTCGGCAAGGGCCGGCCGTCGGGCCGAACCCAGGAGATCCAGCGCCTGATCGGCCGGTCGCTCCGCGCCGTCATCGACCTCGACAAGCTCGGCGAGCGCACGTTCTGGATCGACTGCGACGTGCTCCAGGCCGACGCGGGGACCCGAACGGCGTCGATCACGGCCGGCTATATCGCGCTGGCCTTGGCGGTCCGGACGCTTCAGGAGCGGGGCACCATCACCAAGGAAGTCCTCCCCGACACGGTGGCCGCGGTGTCGGCCGGCATGGTCGGTGGACGGCCCATCCTCGACCTGTCCTACGAGGAGGACGCCGTGGCCGACGTGGACTTCAACGTGGTGATGACGGGCTCCGGCCGGCTGGTCGAGATCCAGGGGACGGCCGAGGGGAGGTCGTTCTCCCGGGACGATCTTGAGGCCCTGGTGGACCTGGCCGAGGCCGGTATCCGCCAGCTCACGGAGCTTCAGCGCCAGGTCCTCGGGGGGTGAGCTTCCCGGCCCGCGTGGTCATCGCCTCCCGGAACCCCGACAAGATCCGGGAGATCCTGGCCATCTGCGCGAGCTGGCCGGTGGACTGGGTCACCTCGGAGACGCACGCCGGCCCGTGGCCCGACGTGGAGGAGACCGGCGATTCGTACGTGGATAACGCGCTGCTCAAGGCCCGGGCGGTGGCCGAAGCGCTCGGCGCCCCCGCCGTGGCCGACGACTCCGGCATCGAGGTCGATGCGCTGGGCGGGGGCCCGGGGCCGCGATCGGCGAGGTACGCGGGGGAGGGGGCCACGGACGAGCGGAACCTCCACATGCTGATCAGGGCCGTGGCCGGCGTGCCGGCTCCGGGACGAACCGCCCGGTACCGATGCGTGGCGGCCATGGCCCGGCCGGACGGGCCGGACGTGTGGGCCGAAGGCGTGTGCGAGGGCACGCTCCTTTCGAAGCCGCGAGGGAGCGGCGGCTTCGGGTACGACCCCATCTTCGTGCCGGCGGGGTGGGACCGGACCATGGCGGAGCTCACTCCGGAAGAGAAGGACCGGATCAGCCACCGGGGCCGGGCGTTTCGCGGGCTGGGCGAGCTGGTGGCCCGGGATCCCTGAGCGCTGCTAGGCGGGGCGTTCCACCGACTCGACGAAGGCTCGCAGATCGCTCAGGTGCGCGGAGGCGTGCGCGAACGGGCCCGCGGGGCCACCGACGATCCCGCCGAGGACGTTGCCGAGCGGACGGCGGGCCCGGGCCGTGGGCGGTGCCTGCCAGGTCGCAGCGCCGACCGACTGGATCTCCGCGATGAGCCGGCCATGGACCTCGTCGAACCACAGGCGCACGGACGACGGGGATCGGCTCCGGTCGGCGGCCAGCGTCTCGGCGTTTAGGGCGTTCAGGCCCTTCGCCCGAAGCGGCCGCTGGACGGGTGCAGGCTCGCCCCGCCCCCAGGCATCGAGTGCATCGAGCGCGTGCTGGTCCCACGAGGTGAGATGGCTGAGGAGGTCCCTGGCCGACCAATCGCCGTCGCCGATCGTGGCCGATCGGGTGAAGTCGTCCGGCCCCAGCCAGCCGATCAAGTCACTGATCGCTTGATGCTCCCCCTCGAGGATGCGAAGCGCCGCTCGTTTGGACAGGGCCACGACATCTCCCTTCGCGGTTGGTGCGAGAGGGGGGATTTGAACCCCCACGCCCTTTCGGGCACCGGATCCTAAGTCCGGCGCGTCTGCCAGGTTCCGCCACTCTCGCG
>DASWJF010000178.1:0-5687 GCA_036397275.1 Actinomycetota bacterium | reverse complement strand
ACGGGCTCGGCCCGGCCGACCGTCACTCGCTCGACGTGGTCGAGGCGGCACCGCCCCGCCCGGATCAGCTGCGCCGGATCGCGCACTGGATCGCTCCGGCGGACATCCCGGTTCGATTCGACGCCGAGTACTTCGCCGTGGCGGCGCCGCCCGGTGTGGACCCGCACCCCGACGGCTCGGAGATCGCCCACGCCTGGTGGGCGTCGCCGGGCGAGCTGCTCTCGGAGTGGGAGGATGGGCGTCGCAAGCTCTACTGGCCCACGCTGTTCACCATGTTGAACATCGGGGACTGCCGGACGGTCGGCGAGCTCCTCGACCTCCGGATCACCACCCGAGAGCCCGACGACGGCGACGTGAAGCGGTATCCGCGCTCGACGTTCTGGCAGGATTGACGGTGCCGCGCATCCTCCGAGTCCTCGCTCCGAACCCGGGCATCCGCGAGCTGGAGGGCACGAACACCTGGATCGTGGGCGACGGCCCGTCCGTCGTGATCGACCCCGGTCCGGACCACGAGGGACACCTTCGGGAGGTGGCGCGAGAGGCCGGTCACGTCATCGCGATCCTGCTCACGCACGACCACCCCGACCACGCTCCCGGTGCCCCGGCGCTCGCCAGGATGACGGGTGCTCCGGTGTACGCGGCCCGGCCACCGGAGGGCGGCGAACCGCTCCGAGGAGGGCGGCGGATCGGCGCCGGCGGGGCGACGCTGACGGCCGTTGCCACGCCGGGGCACACGCACGATCACATGGCCTTCTTCCTGGAAGACGGGCGCGGGTTGTTCACCGGGGACGCGGTCCTGGGGCGAGGGACGAGCGTCGTCGACCCGTCGGAGGGCGACCTCGTCGCGTACTTGCACTCGCTCGGGCGGATGCGCGAGCTGAAGCCGAGCAGGATCTATCCGGGCCATGGGCCGGTCGTGCTGGACGCCGTAGCCAAGATCGACGAGTACCTCGCGCACCGCGCGATGCGCGAGGAGCAAGTGCGCGCAGCACTGGGCGATGGGCCGAGGACGCCGGAGGAGATGGTCCCCGAGATCTACGGCGAGTATCCGCCCGAGGTCCACGACCTTGCAGCCCGCTCGATCCTCGCGCACCTCATCAAGCTGGAGGACGAGGGGCGCGCGGAGAAGCGGAAGACGCAAGGCGTGGTCCGGTGGTCGCTGCTCGAGCCGCGGGTCTGCGCCCGTTGCGGGCGGCCGGTGAAGGGCCGAGGCCGCCTGTGCCGCTCCTGCAGCTTGGCCCTGCTCCAAGACTCGGGCTAGGCCCTCTCGTACGGCGGCTCGCGCGGCATCACGCGGTCGCCTCCTCGTGGGCCGATGCGCGGGCCAGCGCCTCGAGGTCGGGGATCACGTACCGGTGTCCTTCCGTTCGAACCAGGCCGCGGGAGGACAGGGTCGCGAGGCTCCGATTCACGCTCTCGCGCGACGCCCCGACCATCCGCCCCAGGTCCTCCTGGGTCAGGGGCAGCGGGAGCAGGACGCCCGCACCGTCCGGCACGCCGTGACGGCGGGCCAGCTCGCACAGCCGGCGCGAGAGCCGGGTGGGCACGTCGTGGGCCAGAGCCTCCTCCAGGGCCGAGGCGGTCCGGTGGAGCCGGGAAGCCGCCAGCCGGAGCAGCTCGACGGCGGTGGCGGGGCTCCGCTCCACTACGGCCCGGAGCGCCGCGACCGGCAGGGCCTCGACCTCGGCCCGGCCCACGGCCCGGGCCTCTACCGGCGACGGCCGGCCGAGCAGGGCCGCCTCACCGAACAGGTCCCCCGGCCCGAGCACGCCCACGACCACCTCCCGCCCCGTTGGCCCGAGGGCGGCCAGGCGGACCGCGCCGGCCCGCACCAGGAACAGGCACGCCGACATCTCGTCCTGCCGGACCACGGCCTGTCCGTGAGCGAACCGGCGAGAGGGGGAGGCGGCCACGTCCAAGGTCCGCGCCTCCACGGCCGAACCGTACCGCGGCCCACCGACATCCTTCGCCCGACGCGACTTCCGACGGAACCCCTTCGACACCGATCGGCCACCCGGGATACGCTGAGCTCCGGGCCGGACGGCGGAGGAGGGAGACCCGGCGGTGGGCAAGCGAGAGCAAGAGGCGCTGGGGCGCGTTCCGCTGTTCTCGAGCCTGTCATCGCGCCACGTGAAGCGGATCGCCGATTCCAGCAAGGAGGCTCGCTTCATGGAGGGCGCATCGGTGGTGAAGCTGGGCCAGGAGGGTGACAGCTTCTACGTGATCCTCCAGGGGCAGGCCAAGGTGGTGAACGAGGCCGGGCAGGTCGTCAACCGCCTGCTGCCCGGAGACTTCTTCGGCGAGATCTCGCTCCTGGACGGCGGGCCGCGCAGCGCCACCGTCGTCACCGAGACGCCGGTCACGATGCTCGAGCTCAAGCGGAAGGCGTTCCTGAAGGCCCTGGCCGACGAGCCCGACGTCGCGGTCAAGTTGCTGAGGCACACGGCGGGCATGATCCGCCGGCTCGAGCGCCCGATGTCGGCGTAGCCCGAGGCCATGCGGGCCGAGCTGTACCGCCCCGACTCGCCCGAGGATGTCGTCGCCGTGGCCACCTGGAAGGCCGGCAGGGGGCACCTTGAGGTGGCGGATCCGTCTGTCTCCGGGCTCGAGGCGATCCTCCGGCCAACGCCGATCGCCGTGGACGACCCCTCCCTTCGCCGCTTGGGAACCCACGGACCCACCCTCCTCCAGCCGGGTGACCTCGAGTGGTTCCGAGCCGCGCTCCTCACCCGCGCTGCCGATCTCGGGCTGGCCGTTCGGTTCGTGTTGGGCAGGCAACAGGGCGGCTGGGACCCGGCCGCTCAGTACCGGACGTTCGAGGAGCAGGTCGAGAGGCTCTCCGGCTAGGCGGGCGACGGCGCTCCCGCCGCTCCTTCCACGTACGCCCGCCCCGCCTCGCAGAAGCTCAGGAAGTCGCACACCCGGCAGTGCTCGCCGGGGGTTGGATCGAACCGCCCCGCGGCGATGCCCTCCAACCACTCCTCGACGCGACGTTGGATCCTTGCCGGGTCCTCCACCGGGAACGACACCTCCTCGCCTCCGGCCAGGTAGACGTACGTGAGCCTGAGGTCCTCGGGCCGCTTGCCCCACACGTCGATGCACGCCAGCGCGTACAGGTCGAGCTGGACCCGGGACAGGGGATCGCCCACCGGCTTCCTCCCCGTCTTGTAGTCAACGACCTCCCACGGCCCGTCCGGCGCGCCGAAGATGGCATCGATCCGGCCGCTCACGGTGAAGCCTCCCACCGAAAGGAGGAACGGGCGCTCGGCGAACTGCGGCACCATCTTCGCGAACCGGCTGGAGAGGAAGGCCTCCCGGAGCTGCTTGATCTTCCCCGGCTGGCCGGCCAGCTCCTCGGTGGTGAGGTCCGGCTCCTGCTCGAGCTCGATCAGCGTGGCCTGCCCCGACGACTGCCGCTCGATCCACGCATGGACCTCGGTTCCGATCCGGGCGGCCGGCCCGGAGAAGCGTGGAAGCGGCCGGACCGCGCTCCAGTAGAACCGCTTCGGGCAGCGCCCGTACTCGATGACCCCGCCGACCGAGACGGTGGTGGGAAGCCTGGGCGCGTCCTCGGTCATGGCCTCACGCTCCGCGAGGTGGCCGGCCAGCGTCCTCCGCTCGGCGGCCAGACGTTCGTACTCCTGCCGCTCTGCCGGGTCCAGGGCCTCAAGCAGCTCCACCGGCACCCCTTTCGTCTGGCCAGCCTCCAGCGCGGCCCGACGCCACCCCGCCGGGAACAGGCCGTCCGCGTCCCCTGGCCGGGCCGGGCCCGGCCAGTCCCGAACGAACCGCTCCCGATATCCGATGAGCGGGTTCTCCTCGCCGACGTCCGGCCCCCGCTCCACCGACGCGAGGCCAGTCTCTTCCGCCCAGCCGGCGAGCTCCTCCAGGAACAGGCCGGGGCCCTTGGCGTTGATGGTCTCGCCATACCACTGCGCCGCGGAGGTGAACAGCCGCCTCCTGGCCCTCGTGAGCGCCACGTAGCAGGTGCGCCGCTCCTCGATCACCTCTTGCTTCTTCAGGGCCTCCTTGAAGTGCGACAGGACCCCGTCGAAGGCCGGCAGGATCCGAGCGTCTCCCCGAAGCTCGAAGTCGAGGGACTTGCCCCGCTCCGCTGGGTTGTGCTGGATCCGGTCGTCCGGCATCAGCTTGTGCGCCATCCCGGGGACGAACACCGTGTCGAACTCCAGGCCCTTGGCGGCGTGGATGGTCATGACCTTCACCGAGTCCTCGTCGGAGGGCTGCACCGGTCCCCATTCCTGCCGCTCCATCCGGTCCACGGTGTCCACGTAATCGAGGAAGGCCCCGAGCGTGAGCTCCCCCTCGACCGGTGAGAAGGAGTGGACCTCGTCGAGGAAGGCCGCCAGGTTCCGCTTCGTGGCCCTGGCCACGGCCGCGTCCGGGTGGGCGTCGAGCTCGCCGAGGATCCCGGTCCGGCGGATGGCCTCGGCCAGGAACTCGCCGACCGGCTTGCGGGCCTCCGCGCGGAGCTCGGCGAGCTCTGCCCGAAACTCCTCCAGCCGGGCCCGGCCCTCCTCCGACAGGTGCTCCACCTCGTCGAGGTGCTCGAGCGCTTCGGCGAACAGGAACGGCGTCTCCTCGGCCTCGTCGCCGGTGTCGCGCCACTCGTAGTTCCGCGTCTTGGCCCACGCCGCCACCCGGGCCACGTCCTTGAAGCCCACCCGGTACCGCGGGCCCATCAGGATCCGCGCCAGGGCCACGCTGGCGAACGGGTCCACCACGGCCCGCGCGTACGCCAGCACCTCCACGACCTCGGGCAGCTTCAGCAGCCCGGCCAGCCCCACGATCTCCACGGGGACGTGCCGCTCGCCGAAGGCCTGCTGGAGCGAGAAGAACAGCCGGCTGGTCCGGCACAGGACGGCGAAGCTCGACCAGGGCTCGCCCTTCGCGTGCAGCCCGAGGATCTGGTCTCCGATGGCCTTGGACTCGCTCCACTCGTCGAGGTGCACCGCGACCGCCACCTCGCCCTCCCCGTTCTCGGCCCACGGCTCGAGCTCCTTCTCGGGGTCGGGACGCTGCGACGCCGGCACCTCGGCGATCACCCGGTCGGCCGCCTTCAGGATTCGGGCCCCGGAACGGAAGTTCGTGTACAGCGGCAGCCGCTCCGCCGGCGAGCCGTCGGAGCGGGGGAACTGCCGAGGGAACTCCAGGAGGTTGAACAGGCTCGCGCCCCGCCATGCGTAGATGTTCTGGTCTGGGTCGCCCACGGCCGTGACCGGATGTCCCCCTCCGAACAGGCCGGCCAGGAGTCGGGCCTGGGCCACGTTCGTGTCCTGGTACTCGTCGAGGAGGACGGCCGCGAAGCGCGCCCGGTAGTCTTGGGCGACCTCGGCGCGCTCCTCGATCACTCGCAGGGCGAGCGAGATCTGGTCGCCGAAGTCGATCAGGTGGCGGTCGCGCTTCAGGCGTTCGAACACCTGCACGCCCTTCGCCAGCTCGATGCGTTCCATGGCGGCTTGATACGCCCGGTCCGACCGGTGGTTGTGCAGCTCCTCCAGGCGCTTCCGGTTGAAGGCGATGACGTGTTCGGGGTCCACGAAGTGGTTCTGGCACTGATCGGCGAGCTCGAGGATCTTCGAGACCACCGTGGGCGCCCACTCCGTCCTCACCAGATCGAACGGCATCTCGTCGAGCACGCGGCTGCACAGCTCGTGTCGCTGGGCCGG
>DASWJF010000177.1:0-4762 GCA_036397275.1 Actinomycetota bacterium | reverse complement strand
CCCAGGCATGGAGCCCGACACCGACATGGGCCCCGTGATCCGGGAGGAGCGGAGGAAGGAGCTCATCGGCTACATCGAGCAGGGCGAGGAGGTCGGAGCCGAGCTCGTGGCCGACGGCCGCGGCGCCGGACCGTCCGACGGATTCTTCCTCGGCCCCACCATCTTCGATGGGGTGACGCTCGACATGGCGCTGTGGAAGGACGAGATGTTCGGGCCGCTGCTCTCGGTGGTCCGAGCATCGGACATCGACGAGGCGCTCGCGATCCTCAATGCGAGCTCCTACGGGAACGCCGCGTCGATCTTCACGACGTCGGGGGCCAACGCCCGCCAGTTCAAACGGCGGGCGGAGGCGGGGATGCTCGGCGTGAACATCGGGGTGGCGGCGCCGATGGCGTTCTTCCCGTTCACGGGCTGGAAGAACTCGTTCTTCGGGGACCTGCACGCCACGGGCCTCGACGGGGTCCGGTTCTACACGCGGCACAAGGTCGTGACGTCGCGGTGGTGGCTGGCGGAGAAACTGGACCACTCGCTGCCGGAGGGGCGCGGCCACTAGTTCCTCGGGCACCTCACCGTCGTGTTGCTCGGACTGGGGATCGGACGGGTCAGGCCTCGTCCCCTTCACCGGCTCGGTGTCGCTTCATCCGTTCGGGATATCCGAATCGGGTCGCATCGATCACCCGCAGTCCCCGCTCCTTCACCAGCTCGCGCAGGTACGCGTCGTCGCGCAGCTCGAACCGCCTCCACTCGCCGTCTTCGGCGATCAGCACGACGGACAGCGGATGGATCACGGTCCGGGGCTCCACGTAGGCCTCGACGCCCTGCCTCGAGGTCACGAACGCGAGGATCCCATCCCGGTCCTCCGCAGGCCCCGGCACCTGCTTCCAAGCCCTGTACAGCTGCGTCGACCGTCGCTCCCAGTCGTAGCGACGGGGAGCGGGCCGAGCCCGGGGCGCGGGGGCCGTTGCCGGGCGAGGTGTGTCCCGCCGGCGCGACAGCAGGGCGCCGAGGACGAGCAGGGCCACGACGACCGCGGCCAGCATCAGTCCGACCCGGACGAGCACGCTGGAAGGGTACGTCGGCATTGCGCGCTCACGCAATTTGAACGCCGACCGTTTGCCGCCCTCCCCCAGCGGGAAGACATCTGTTAGGTCGAAAGGGGGGAAGGAAGACATCTGTTAGGTCGAAAGGGGGGAAGAAGGGAGGACACCGACGGCTGGGGCTCTCCGCCCGTCGAACGTCGAGGAAGCGGGGCCGGCGCGGAAGCTCGCGCGGTGGCCCCTCTTCAACCCGTGCCCACCCGCCGGAGACCCATTGCGAGGCCTGCCGACCTCGCCGATCGCCTATCCTCGGCGTTCCGGGTACCGTTCTCGGAGGCGCCGACCCAATCGTCGATGACTGCACAGAGATCGGAGAGCGCACCGGCCGTCGTCCACGAGCGACGATACCCGGCCGCCCCCGAGGCCGTCGGTGCGGCCCGGGGCTCGCTCGACGACCTCGTCCCCCACCTCCGGCCCGCCTGTCTGGACAACCTCAAGCTCCTCCTGAGCGAGGTCGTGACCAATGCCATCCGTCACGGCCCGCAGGGGGACGGCGCATCCATCGTCATGCGGGTGGCCTTCAAGGGCGAGACGGTTCGCGCAGAGGTGGTGGACGGCGGCTCGGGGTTCGTGCCTCCCCGCGGCCCCGCGGCCGACGGGAGCTCCGGATGGGGCCTGTACCTTGTGAACCGGCTGGCCGACCGGTGGGGGGTTCACCCTGGCGCGCCGACGCGCGTGTGGTTCGAGATCGATCGGTGCGCCCTTCAGGCCGGTGGGGGGCATCCAGGCGCCCTGCCTACGCCGGAAGACGAAGGTGGCGCGCTGATCAGGATCGAGGGACGGGAGCGCGACGTCCCCCATCGGAACCTCGCCGAGACGGAGGCCGAGGACGGCGAGGAACCCCTGCGGATCGCGCTCTCCGCCAGCGGGGTGGGGACGTGGGACTGGAACGTGAGCTCGGGCGAGCTCCGGTGGTCGGAGGACCTGGAGCTCATCCACGGACTCGAGCCCGGAACATTCGGCGGCACGTTCGAGGACTTCGCGCGAGACATCCATCCCGAGGATCGCGAGGAGGTCCTCTCCGCGATCGGCGACACCGTGACGGGCGGGGAGGACTACAACCTGGATTACCGCATCGTCCGTCCCGATGGTGCAGTCCGGTGGCTGGCCGCAAGGGGCCGGGTCTTCCGCGACGATCGAGGACGGGCGGTGCGGATGGCAGGGGTGTGCTCCGACATCACCGAACGCAAGGAGACGGAGCGGCGCCTCCGTCTCCAGTACGCGGTGTCCCGCGTCCTCACCGAGACCGCGAGCGTGGAAGAGGCGACCCCTCGTCTGATCGAGGACGTGTGCCTGGCCCTGGGATGGGAGCTCGGCCATCTGTGGCTGGTGGAAGAGGGCGGGGGGGTCCTCCGCTACGTCGGCGGCTGGCACTCCGGGTCGAGTGCGGCGGCGAGCTTCCAGGCGAAGAGCCGCGAGTTCGTGTTCGCGCGGGAGGTCGGCCTCCCTGGGCGGGTGTGGAGCTCGGGCAGGGCACACTGGATCCCCGACGTGACGGAGGACGACAACTTCCCGCGAGCCGTCTTCGCCGTGGACGCCGGCCTGCACGCCGGGTTCGGATTCCCCGTCACCCTGGGAAACGAGGTGCTGGGCATGATCGAGTTCTTCAGCCACCGCATCCGCGAGCCCGATGAGAGCCTGCTGGAGACGACGACCGCCATCGGCCGCCAGATCGGCCAGTACCTGGAGCGCATGGAAGCCGAGGCCGCCGTGGCGGAGAGCGAGGCCCGCAAGACCGCGATCCTCCAGTCCGCCCTCGACGCCATCATCACGATGAGCGAGGACGGCACGATCGTCGAGCTGAACCCGGCGGCCGAGCAGATGTTCGGCGTCGCCCGAGAGGAGGCGGTCGGCCGTGAGCTTGCCGGGCTGATCATCCCCGAACACCTTCGCGAGCGACACCGGCAGGCCCTGGCACGGCACCGCCGGACCGGCATGGGGAGCATCCTGGGCCGGAGGCTCGAGCTGTCCGCCCTCCGTTCGGACGCCACGGAGTTCTCGATCGAGCTCACGATCACCCGGGTGGAAGTCCCCGGCCCGGCCCTGTTCACGGGCTACATCCGGGACATCACGGACCGCAAGCGGCTGGAGGAGCTGGGGAGGCGGCTACTCGAGAACGAGCGGAAGGCCAGGGCCGAAGCCGAGGCGGCGCGGGAGCGCATGACGTTCCTGGCGGACGCCAGCGTGATCCTGGCTTCGTCCCTCGACTTCCGGAAGACCCTGAACCGGGTGGCGCGCCTTGCCGTGCCGCGCCTGGCCGACTGGTGCGGTGTGGAGCTGGTCGACGCGGATGGCTCGATCCAGTCGGTGGGCATGGCGCACGTCGATCCGGAGAAGGTGACGCTCGCTCGGGAGTATCGCCGTCGCTACCCGCCCGAGCAGACGAGCGATCGCGGGATCGCCAAGGTCATCCGCACCGGGGAGTCGGAGCTCTACGAAGAGATCCCTGAAGAGCTGCTGGAGCGAAGCGTCCAGGACCCGGCGCACCGCGAGTTCATCCGCAGGCTGGACCTCGGTTCCGTGATGGTCGTTCCCATGGTGGGCCGGGGCCGGCCGCTGGGAGCGATCACGTTCGCCTCGCCGGCTTCGGGGAGGCGGTTCGGCCGGGCCGACCTGGAGCTTGCGGAGGATCTCGGGCGGCGGGCCGGGCTCACAATCGACACCGCGCGGCTGTACGAGGAGCGAAGCCGCATCGCCCGAACGCTCCAGCGGAGCCTGCTGCCACAGCGACTGCCCGACATCGCCGGTCTCGAGGTGGCTGCGCTCTATCAACCGGCCGGCTTGGTCAAGACCGACGTTGGGGGCGACTTCTACGACGTCTTCGAGGCGGGGGACGGCGCGTGGAGCTTCGTCATCGGCGACGTGTGCGGCAAAGGCGTGGACGCGGCGGCGCTCACGGGCCTGGCCCGCCACGTGCTGCGTGCGGCGGCCGTGCGAGAGACCGCCCCCAGTGCCGTGCTCGGGGACCTGAACGAGGTCCTCCTCCGGGAGGACGGGGACCGCTTCTGCACCGTTGCCCTGGGCCGGCTCGAGCCTCGGCAGAGCGGCGCCACACTCACCGTGGCCTGCGGCGGCCATCCCCTCCCGCTCGTGCTCCGAAGGGACGGCTCCGTGGAGCCGGTGGGAACCCCCGGCACGCTGATGGGAGTCTTCGAGGACGTGGAGGTCCAGGACCGGACGGTCGAGCTCCGAGGGGGCGACGCGGTCGTCTTCTACACGGACGGGCTCATCGACCCCCGCCTGACCGAAGCCATCGACGAGACTGCCCTGCACGCGCTGCTCGGGACGTGCCGAGACTTCGACGCCATGCAGATCGCCGAATGCTTCCGAAACGCGGTCGCCGACCCCGCAGGCGAGGCGCCCGACGACGTCGCCATCCTCGTGCTCCGGGTGGCGTCCTAGGCTCCGGGTGGCGCCCTAGGCTGGCTCCGGGTCTTTCGGGGGGACCGTATCCTCGGCGGGTCGCCGCTCCACGTCGAGCGAGCGGTCGGCTCGGGCCAGGGACCCCCGGGTCACCTCGTGCCCGCACGTGTACACGTCGACTTCGCTCGAGTCGGCGCGTTGCTTGGGCGGGCCCTCGAGCTCGCCGGTCCCGCCATCGTAGGTCAGATCCCTCAGCTCGCCGCCCCCGCAGATCGGGCACCGGGTGGGCCGTTCGCGCCTCC
>DASWJF010000176.1:0-1532 GCA_036397275.1 Actinomycetota bacterium | reverse complement strand
GCCTTGGCCGCCGCGATGCCGACGAGCAGTGCGCCCACCAGCCCCGGGCCGATGGTCACGGCCACCCCGTCGATGTCGGCGAACCGGCAGCCCGCCCGCTCCAGGGCCTCGTCCATCAGCGGGTTGAGGGCCTCCACGTGCGCACGGGAGGCGAGCTCCGGCACGACGCCGCCGAACCGGGCGTGCAGGTCGGTCTGGCTGGCCACCAGGCTGGCCAGGACCTTCCGCCCGTCCTCCGTCACCGCGACCGCGGTCTCGTCGCACGACGTCTCGATCCCGAGGACCCTCACCGGGGTCACGCTCACGGGCGGATGCCCTCGGGGACCTGCTCCATGAGCCGCCGCAGCCGCCCCTGGTACTCGGGCCCGCGGATGCCGTCGACCCACATGATGAGCGCGTCCTCGTTGATCTCCTGGTAGTAGTTCTTGCGCACGCCGACCGGCCGGAACCCGAACTTCCCGTACAGCCGCTGGGCCCCGTAGTTCGACACCCGGACCTCGAGCGAGATGGCCTGGGCCCCCATGGCGATGGCGCTTTGGAGGAGGTCGTGGAGCAGCCGGCTGCCGATCTTGTGGCGGTGGTGCGGGGGGTCCACGGCGATGTTCGTCACGTGGGCCTCCTCCCCGTAGCAGATCAGGCCTCCGTACCCGACCACCTCTCGGTCCATCCGGGCCGTGAGGTAGCAGCGGTTGCGGGCCTCGGCCATCTCGGAGAGAAACAGGTTGGGGCTCCACGGACGCGGATACACCTGGCGCTCGATGGCCATCACGCCGCGCAGGTGGCGGCGCTTCATCCGGGTCACCTCAAGCCGAGGCGCCTCGGGCTCGCTGATCCCAAGCGATCTCCGCATCCGTCTTCCTCAGGTAGAGCGGCACTACCTCGAACGATCGGTCGGTTTCCTCCCGGATGAAGCGGGGGACGGCCAGTTCGACCAGGGCCGACGCGTTCGGGTGGCCCTGCGTCGGCGAGGCGAACTCTACCTTGGTCCCTGCCTCCTCCAGCTCACGCCGGTACAGGATGGCACCGTTCCCGACCAGCAGCACCTCTTCCCGGAGGGCCTCCAGGTCCGCCGCGAGGTGCCCGGGCGGGGCCACCCGGTACCCCCCCTCCCGCATCACGCCGCCCGGCACGCCCCGGTAGAAGGCGTGGAACACCTCTCCCCGGCGCGCGTCGATCACCGCGCCGATCAGGCGGCGCGTGTACCGGACCCCGAACGCGAGGACGTCGAGGGACGGGATCCCCACGATCGGGACGGCCAGGACCTGGGCAAGCGCCTTGCCCGTCTCAACTCCCACCCGAAGGCCTGTGAACAGCCCGGGGCCCAAGCCGATGGCCACCCCGCCGACCTGCGAGAGCTCCAGGTCGGTCCGGGACAGGAGGTGCTGGACGATGGGGACAACGGCGTCGTGGCGGGCCTTCGACACCACCTCCATCGACGCGATGGGCCCCTGCTCGGTGCCGAGCGCCACCGATGTGTGGGGCGTCGAGGTCTCGATCCCGAGGACGATCACGCGGCCCGCCCCCACGGCTCG
>DASWJF010000175.1:0-1837 GCA_036397275.1 Actinomycetota bacterium | reverse complement strand
GGCCATCGGCATCCTCATGCTGCTCACGCTCGTCGCGATGTCCTTCGTGGGCATGGTCACGCAACGGAACAGCATGGCCGTGGAGCTGGTCGGGCTGTACTGGCACTTCGTCGACATCGTGTGGATCGTGATCTTCACGGTCGTGTACCTCATCCCGACGGGGACGTAGGAGGCGCCGTGGAGGAGGCGGAGGTGCGGGAGCAGGCTGCGTCGGTCCGGCCGACGGTGCAGGGCCGGACGGCCCGCCATCCCAGCCCCAAGGAGTACATCCGCATCGCGGTGGTCCTGGCCGTCATCACCGGGTTGGAGGTGGCGATCTACTACCTGGATCTCCCCCGCGGGATCTTGATACCGTTCCTGTTCCTGTTCTCGGGGATCAAGTTCGCCCTCGTCGTCCTGTGGTACATGCACCTGAAGTTCGACAGCAGGACGTACGCCCGGTTCTTCCTGATCGGGTTCGCAGGGGCGGTGACGTTGTACCTCGTCGTGTTGCTGACCTTCCGGGCCTTCGCGGGGTAGCCGTGGTCCTTCCCGAATGGCACGCGCACCCGGACGTCTGGTTCCTCCTCGGCGGCATCGAGGCTGCCTACGTGGTGGCGGTGCGCCGGCGAGCCCGGGCGCATCCGGCCGAGGATCCCGGGTGGCACCGGCGGGCCGGGTTCTTCTCCCTCGGGATGCTCACGCTGTGGATGGGCTCGGAATGGCCCATCCACGACCTGGCCGAGGGGTACCTGTACTCCGTGCACATGGTGCAGCACCTGTTGTTCTCGCTGGTCGCGCCTCCCCTGCTGCTGGCAGGAACGCCGGCCTGGCTGCTTCGCCGGTTCCTCCGGCCTCGCCCCGTGGAGGTCGCGTTCCGGTTCCTGACCCGCCCGCTGGTGGCGCTGATCGCCTTCAACGCGGTGCTGCTGTTCACCCACTGGCCGGCGGTGGTGGATGCCTCGGTGGGCTCCGAGTGGACCCACTTCGGCCTGCACGTCCTGCTGGTCGCCTCGGCGCTCGCGATGTGGTGGCCGGTGCTCTCGCCGCTGCCGGAGGCGCCGCCGCTCGCCCCGCCCGGCCAGATGCTGTACCTGTTCCTCCAGTCGCTCGCGCCGACCATCCCGGCGTCGTTCTTGACGTTCGGTTCGACCGTCCTGTACCCGGCGTACGCCGCGTTCCCCCGGATCTGGGGCGTCTCGGCCCTGTCGGACCAGCTGGTCGCTGGGCTGATCATGAAGCTCGCCGGGGGCGCGATCCTGTGGGTGTTCATCGCCGCGATCTTCTTCCGGTGGCACGCCCAGGAAGAGCGGGATGGATGGGATGCCCTCCAGCTCCGTCAGGTGGAGCGTGACGTGAGGACGGAGCTGTCGAAGCGATGAGGACGAGCACCCGCGACCGGCTGGTCCTGCCGATCCTGCTTCCGGTGGGCATCCTCGTCGCGATCGCCGCCATCCTGTTCGCGTTCTCCCGCATCCTGCTCTCGCTCCCCGCCGACGCGGCCACCGCCACGGCGCTCATCGTCGCCGTCGCCATCATGGTCGTGGCGGGGGTCGCCGCGAGCCGGACCCATGTGGCAGCCTCGAGCCTGGCGTCGATGGTGGGTGTCATCGCCGGGGTGGCCATGCTGGCGGGCGGCATCGCGCTGCTCGCCTTCGGCGACGGGGAGGAGGAGGCGCCGGACGGCGAGGGGCCGGGGGTGGTGATCGCCCTGTCGGCCGAGGACATCGCCTTCGACCAGACGTCGCTCAGGGTCCCCGCCGGCGAGCCCTTCGCCATCGACTTCGACAACCGGGACGCCGGGATCCAGCACAACGTCCAGATCTTCGACAACCCGGACTTCGCCGGCACGCCGCTG
>DASWJF010000174.1:0-2113 GCA_036397275.1 Actinomycetota bacterium | reverse complement strand
CACCGGGCCCAGGTCGCGAACCTCGAGTTCCTGCTGCTCAACCACCCCCTGGACTGCCCGATCTGCGACCGGGGCGGAGAGTGCCCGCTCCAGGACCAGGCGCTCGCGTTCGGCCCCGGCGAGAGCCGGTACGTGGAGCCGAAGCGGGTCTTCGAGAAGCCCATCCCGCTCTCGCCGCTGGTGGGTCTGGACCGCGAACGATGCGTGCTGTGTGCCCGGTGCACCCGGTTCTGCGACCAGATCTCCGGCGACCGGTTCATCGAGCTGTTCGCCCGAGGGGCGGGGGAGCAGGTGGCCATCGCGGCCGGCGAGGACTTCCGCTCGCCGTTCTCGGGAAACACCGTCCAGATCTGCCCGGTCGGCGCGCTCACCGCAACGCCGTACCGGTTCGTGGCCCGGCCGTTCGACCTGTCGAGCGCCGACACCGTGTGCGGGCATTGCTCGGCGGGCTGCAACGTTCGGCTGGACCTGCGCCGGGGGAAGGTCGTGCGCATCCTGGCCCGCGACAACCTCGAGGTGAACGACGCGTGGATCTGTGACAAGGGCCGGTTCGCGTTCCGGTTCGCCGACGCGGAGGACCGCCCCGCCACGCCGCTGATCCGCCATCGCGGGCTGGAGCCGGCGTCGTTCGCTGAGGTGTTCGGGAGGATCGCGTCGTGGTCGAAAGAGCGGCGCGTCGCGTTCCTGACCGGCGGGCGCCTCGCCGACGAGGACTACTACGCGCTATCGAAGCTGGCCCGCACGGTGTTCGGGACGAACGACCTCGATCACCGGCGGCACTTCCACGGCGGCGTCGCCGAGGAGCTGGAGGCCGCCGGTGCGATGCGCGTCACGTACGGAGACCTCGAGCGAGCCAAGGTCATCCTGCTGGTGGACCTCGACGCCGAGCAGGAGGTTCCGATCCTGCACCTTCGGCTCCGAAAGGCCGTGCGCGGGGGGGCGAAAGTCTTCGTGATCCACTCCCGCCGAACCCGCCTGTGGGACGTTGCGGAGCACGCGCTGTGCCGTCCGGGGGAGGAGGGTTCCGTGCTGGAGCGGATCCTCGAGGGCACCCGGAAGGACTCGCCCCTCCGGCGGATCCGATCGGCCCTTCGCGAAGCGAGGAAGGCCGGCGTGGTGCTGGCCGGGTCGGGGCTGGCCGAGCACCCCCTAGCCGCCGACCTGGCGCTGCGGGTGGCCGGGAGGTTCGGGGCGCGTTTCGCCATGGTCCCCCGCCGCGCGAACGACCGGGGGGCGCTTCGGGCCGGCGTGCACCCCGCGCTGCTGCCCGGCGGCCGGCGTGTGTCGGTTGAGGCGGAACGCGCGGAGGTGGAAACCGTATGGGGCCCGGTTCGAAACGCCGAGCCCGGCCGGAACGCCAGGGACATCCTGGAGGCCTGCGCGAACCGCCAGATCGACGTGCTGTTCTTGATCGGCGTGGATCCCCTCCGGGACTTCCCTCACGCGAAGCTCGCGCGGCGCGCGCTCGACAACGTGCCGTACAAGGTGGTCCAGTCGCTCGAGCTCGGGAGCCTGGAGCCGTTCGCCGACGCCTTCCTGCCGGCGGCGGCGCTCATGGAAAGGGACGGGCACTTCACCGACTGGGAGGGGCGGGGACAGCGGATCCGGCCCGTCCGCAGTCCGGCCGGGATCTCCCGGCCGGACTGGGAGATCTTCGCCACGATGGCGCTGGCCCTCGGCGGCGACCTGGGGTTCGAGACCCTCGACGAGCTGCGCGAGGAGATGGGCAGGCTGCTCGCCCCGAGGGAGGCCACCGCCCATCCCACCGCGTGGGTGGGGACCGACTCGCCCCAATGGCCCGACGACCTCACGCTCTTCACCTACCCCTTGCTGCTCGACGAGGGGCGCCTGTCCGAGGGCGCGACCGAGCTGAAGGCGGCGCTGGAGGAGGAGCCCTTCCTGGAGATCCACCCCGAGGACGCCGGGAAGCGCCGGCTGGCCGACGGCGCCCGGGCCCGTGTGCGCACGGAGGCGGGGGAGGCGGTCCTCCCGGTGCGGGTCACCGAGCACGTGGCCAAGGGCGCCGTGTTCGTGCCGTTCAACCAACCGGGCCTCGCCGCGAACGCGCTCCTGTCGGGGCGCTTTACGGCCGGGGCCTCGGTGGAGCCGGGGG
>DASWJF010000173.1:0-7700 GCA_036397275.1 Actinomycetota bacterium | reverse complement strand
GAGCGCCTCGCCGGCTTCGTCGCTGACGGGTTCACCTGCCTGAACTTCTGGCTCTCCGGGGATCGAGCCGACCAGCGCGAACGCCTGGCGAGTGAGGTCCTACCGGCCGTCCGCGACCTCGCGACGTAGACCCGCGGCTAGACATCCCACGGGCCGAAGCTGTCAAGCGGCCGCCTGTTCGATCGTGGGCCAGGCGATCTGCTCCGAGTAGAGCCGCCGGTGCCCCAAGCAGCCATGGAGGATCCCCACCCAGCGGTTGGCGAGGGACCGTAGCGCCCGTCGGTGGGTCTCGCCCTTGGCGCGGTGGGCGTCGTAGTAGCGGCGAGCCCCTGCTGAGGTGGTCAGCGAGCAGAACGCCCACATCTGCAGCGCGTCACCCAGGCGTCGGTTGCGGGCAAAGCGAGCCAGGGCCACCTTGGATCGCCCGGAGGCCTTCGTGATCGGCGAGGTGCCCGCGTAGTTCTTGCGGGCCTTAGGATCGGCGTAGCGGTCGGGGTCATCCCCGAACTCCGCGAGGACCCGGGCGCCGAGGACCAGACCGAGTCCGGGAAGACTGCGAAGGATCTCGGCGTCCGGGTGTCCTTCAAAACGCTCCTCGAGCTCACGGGCGAGCGCCTGGATCTGCCCGGTCATCTCGGCGACGATCGCCACGGTGGAACGCACGACCTCCCCGTAGGCTCCCGCCAGCACGTCGGGCGCCTCCAGCTGCGGAGCTCGCAGCCACTGTCGGATCTCGGTGGCGCGCTCGGTCACCCTCCGTTTGCGTCCTCCCCGCTTGAGCGCCGCCGCCGCCCGAGCAGCAGAAAGGGAGCGGCCCAGAGCCGGCGTGGGAGCGGCAGCAAGCACCGCCAACGCTTCGGCCGATGCGAGATCGGTTC
This sequence comes from Actinomycetota bacterium, assembly GCA_036397275.1. Lineage (GTDB taxonomy): Bacteria > Actinomycetota > UBA4738 > UBA4738 > HRBIN12 > AC-69. Next base: position 6,822 of record DASWJF010000173.1, on the reverse strand, counting down.
CGAAGCCTTGCAGGGCGCCGGGGTAGAACTCCCGTAGGACGTTTCGGAGCTGGTTGAGATGGCGCTGGCGAGACCAGATCAGGCCCTGGTGTGCCCGGGCGAGCACCTTCACCGCCTCGGCCAGCTCGGTGTCTCCTGCCACCTGCCGGTGCAGGTGCCGGTCGGTCCGAACCAGATCGGCCAATACCCTTGCGTCGCCCGGGTCGGACTTCGCCCCCGAGGTGCGGTGACGATCGCGGTAGCGGTCGACGGACAGCGGGTTCACCGCGTGCACCCGATGGCCGGCGGCCACGAGCGCGCCGACCAGTAGCCCACGGTCGATCTCGATGCCGATCACGGCCTCCGAGGGCTCCTCGGCGTGGGCAGCCATCATCTCGTGCAGCCGGCCCAGCCCTTCCACGCCGTCCGGCACCCGCCCCTGGGCCAGGACTTGGCCCTGAGCGTCCATCACGCACACGTCGTGGTGGCTCTCGGACCAGTCGATCCCCACGAAGATCACGCCCCCTCCTTCCCCTCGGCGACGACTTCGAGCCAGGAGGAGTTCGCGGCGCCCTAATGGACCAGTGCTCGCTCGGCACGACATCCCACCGGCCGTCCGCTCCTCGCCTGCCGGCGGGGGCACGATCTAGCTGTGGGGCTCACGGCCCTGGGCCTGTCAGTGCTCACCCGCCGGTGGCTCGGAGAGCAGTCTGTTCTGTCCGCTGCTCGAGAGCCATTAGGGCTCAGACGCCGGGCCGGTAGATCCCCAGGATCCGGCGGATCGGCTTCGTCTCCTTCCGGATGTCCCGGATGGCCGTTCGCGCGTCGCGGACCGCGTCCCGGGCCTCGGCCGGAGTGACCGGACGCCGCGAGTACGCCGCCCGGACCGCGGCGTTCGTCAGGCGGTCCAGGTGCCCGTCGGAGAAGCGCACGGTGCCCCACAGCCGGTCGCGGTGCTCGGCGAGCGTCTCGCCCTCGGCCCGCCCCAACCCCACATCGGCGGCCTCCCCGTCGAACACGCGGTACGCGGCGAGGACCAGCTCCCGGGGTTCTCTCACCCGACGCACCATCCTTCTTCGCACCACGGCCTTCGCGACCGGCACGGCCACCAGCAAGAGCGCGCCCACTCCGAGCAGCACGAGCAGGAGGAAGCCGTAAGGGACGGCGTAACCCGGGTCGGGCACGGTGAACCCGCCGTCCCGACCGCGGCGGGCCGCCACCTGGCCCCGGAACGGACCCTCGACGTTCTGGAGCTTCCCGCTCAGGGTGCCGCCCGTGGTCACGCCGCCGACGGTGGTCTCGCCGCCGGTCTCGCATCCGGGGAGGTCGGGCGGGCAACTCCCCACCGTCGCCGGCGAGATGTACGAGCCCGGCGTGGCGAGGGGGTTCTGCCACCCGCCGGGCGTGGGCTCGAACGCCAGCCACCCGTATCCGGGGAACAGCACCTCCACCCAGCTGTGTGCATCCTCCGTGCTCACGGTAAAGACACCCTGGGACCCCGAGCCGGGGCGGAACCCCACGGCCACCCGGGCCGGGATCCCGAGCTCGCGGACCAAGATGGCCATCGCGGTGGCGAACTGCTGGCAGAACCCCGTCTTCGAGCGGGTCAGGAAGTCGACCAGGGCGTTCGTGTCGGATCGGGGGGTCACGTCGAGCGAGTACCGGAAGGCGCCTGGGGCCTTGAAGTGGTTCTGGATGGCCAGCACCTTGCGGTAGGCGGTCGGGGCGTCGGCCGTCCAGGTCTCGGCGATCTGCCTCACCCTCGGCGGAACGCTGTCGGGGACGAAGGTGTATCGGCCCGGGATGGGCTCCTCGATGGTCACCCGGTCCAGCTGCGTCGGGGTGGGGGAGACCACCCGTGAGCTGACCGAGTACTTGAGGCCCTCGGCCAGGCTGTCGAGGGCCAGCGCTGCCGTGAGCTCCGGGTCGAACCGGATCTCGCCGAACGGCAGGTCGATGGTCTCCGGCGGGTAGGCCATGGGCAGCCACCGGTCTCCGAGGTCGGTGAGGATCGTGTATCGCTGGTGCACCGTGGCCGTGCTCGGGGCGAAGGCCACGGCGAGCCGGGCCGGGGTGTCCAGCAGTTGCCCGCCCTGGGCTTCGGGGTCTGAGCTCCGCCAGGTGGACCCGTCGAACTGATCCAGCGCATACAGGCGCCAGTACGCGGGCGTCGGCGTCCCGCCTTCGTCCATCGAGGCCACCTGGAACAGGTCGATCGGGTCCCTCCGTTCGAGCTGGGCCTTGATCGAGACGAAGGGGTCGATCCGCACGCTGCCGGCCCCCGAGTTCGAGAAGTCCACCAGGGAGGGCGAGCGGAACCCCGGCAGGATGCCCGGCGCGAGGACGGCCACGGCAACCGCCGTGAAGGCCACGCGACGAGCCCCGTGGCCGGTGGTCGAGGCCATCCTCCCCCGAGCCCCCCACAGCGGGCCCCATTGGTGGATCCGGCGGAGCCCGTCGGCGAACACCACGAGCAGCACCGCAGAAAGGAGGACCACCGTGTAGCCGGGGCGAGCCCCATCCTCCATCACGGTGTCGGCGAAACCCACCAGGGCGACCGGCGGAAGGACGGCGAGCAGCGGGCTCCCGGCCCGCATGGCCAGGGCGTGCGCGGAGAACGCCGCGGTCCACACGGCGGTGACGGCGGCCAGCATGAGCGGCGGGAGCGGCGCCGTCGGCGCCACCTGCACCCGGGCCTGTTCCCCCACTCGCTCCAGGGCCTCCCGGATGGCGGTCACGGCCTCCCGTCCGGGGAGCCCGTACCAGGTGGCGTCGGGGAAGACCAGCAGCCCCACGGCCACCGGCAGGAGGGCGGCGGAGGCGATGGTCGCCACGAGGAGGTTGCGACGCTCCAGGAGCCCGGCCACGGCCACGGAGGCGAGCGCCGCGGCCAGGAGCTTCCACGTCGCGCCGTGTCCCGCGAACACGCGGCCGAACGCGATCGCGGTGGCGGCGGCGAGGAAGCCGACGGCGCCTAGCGCGACGAGGCGGTGAGCGCCGGACGAAGATCCCTGCTCTGTTGGTGCCATGCGTCACGTAGCCTTCCGGTGGGCGGGAGGACCAGCACGTCCCACCCCGACCGGGAGAGCGAGAGCCGGGCGGAGGACGCGCGCCCCTCCAGCTGGGATTGGCGGTCGGAAGGGAGCGCGGCCGGATCGGTCGGGTAGACGAGGATCGCGATCTTCGGACCGAACACCACACCGGCCCGGATCAACGAGGTGAGCTCGGGTGGCTGCGGCGGCGCGGTCACCACGACGAGCGTCGCATCGCCCGCGGCTACGGACCGAAGGCGGGTCAGGCCGGCGGAGAGCGCCCGCTCCGTGTGGTGGCCTACCCCGGCCAGCACCTCCAGGAGGTGCTCCTCGGTCGTCGGCGTGGGAGGGACGTGCGAGGTGGCCAGGCGGAGGGAGAAGCCGTACCGGGACAGCAGCACGCTGATCGACGCCGCCGCGGACACGCATTTCTCGAACGAGGGCGAGTGGTTCCTCCCTACGGCCGTCTCCCGGGTGTCGAGGAAGACCACGGCGGTGGAGCGCCTGGTGGACTCGTCCTGCCGGATCATGAGCCGGCCCGACCGGGCCACGCTCGGCCAATGGATGCGGCGGAGGTCGTCCCCCTCCTGGTACGGGCGCATCGTGTAGAACTCGTCCCCCGTCCGGAACAGGTGCCTCGCCTTGGAAAGCCCGCTCGTGGCGCCGAACGGGGAGGCCGGGCCTGCCTCGAGGTGCTCGACCTCCGGGGTCACGACGAGGTCGTCGCGGTGGTCGAACTCGGCCTGAAGCTTCGTGAGGGAGAACGGGTCGGACACATCGACGGTGACCGGCCCCAGCGTGTATCGGCCCCGGGCCTGAGCTACCAGGGAGTAGGTGGCCCGCTGCTTGCCCTTCGGGCGGATGCCGGCCATCACCAGCCGGGCGGTCCGCCCCAGGGCCGCAGGCATCCGGTCCTCGACCAACAGGAACGAGGTCCACACGGGCGACTCGTTCTCGATCTCGAGCTCCACCGTCACCCGTTGGCCCGGGGCCACCCGCTGCTCGGACAGGCGACGGCGCAGTCGAAGCCGGACCCGGCTCCACCTGGCGAACAGCGCTGCGGCGAACGGCAACACCACGAGCCCCACCGCGACCATGTGGAGGACGGGGGATCCGGCCAGCCGGGCCGCCACCCACAAGCCGATCCCCGCGGCGAACACGACCACGCCACGGGCGGACGGCACCTCAAGCCTTTCCGGTGACCGGTACGGCGACCTCGTGCAATATCTCGCCCAGCACCGCGCCGGCGGCGCGGCCGGTCATCAGCGCGTCCGCCGTGATGATCAGCCGGTGAGACAGCACCGGCACGGCCAGCGACTTGACGTCGTCGGGGATGACGTAGTCACGCTCCTCTGCCGCGGCCATGGCCCGGGCCGCGCGCAGGAGCATGATGGAGGCCCGGGGGCTGGCGCCGAGGTACACGTCGGCGTGGTTCCGGCTGGCCTCGACCAGGTCGACGATGTACCGGCGGATGGGCGGCGAGACGTGGACCTGCCGGGCCTGCTCGCACAACTCGCGGACCCCCAGCGCGTCGGTCACGGGCCCGATGTCGTCCAGCGTGGACCGCACGCCGTGGGTGGCCAAGATCTCCGCCTCGACCTCGGGCGACGGGTAGCCGATCCCGATCCGCATCATGAACCGGTCGAGCTGGGCCTCAGGGAGCGGGTACGTGCCCTCGTGCTCGATGGGGTTCTGGGTGGCGATCACCATGAAGGGCTGGCCGAGCTGGTACGTCTCGGTGTCGATGGTGACCTGGCGTTCCTCCATGCACTCGAGGAGGGCGGACTGGGTCTTCGGACTGGCCCGGTTGATCTCGTCCCCCAAGACGACGTTGGCGAAGATCGCGCCCGGCTTGAACTCGAAATCCCCCCGCTCCTGGTTGAATACGTTCACGCCGGTGATGTCGGTCGGGAGCAGGTCCGGCGTGAACTGGATGCGGCGGAACGAGCAGTCGATGGATCGGGCGATGGCCTTGGCCAGCATGGTCTTGCCCACGCCGGGGACGTCCTCGATCAGGGCGTGCCCTTCGGCCACCAGCGTCACCAGGGCGAGCCGGATCTCCCGATGCTTTCCCTGGACGACCTTCTCGACGTTCTCCTCGATCTCCCGGAAGCGCTCGGCGAAGCGCCGCCACTCCTCGGTCTGCTCACGAGCCTCCAACGACCACCTCCTGGCCCGAACGGCCATCTTACCGGGGGGGACGCGCCGGCGAGGGCCCGACTTCTTCGCGTTCCTGCGCAGTACGACGGTGCGGGCGTCCAGTGGGTGCCCTCCAGCCCACGCCACGGGGATCGAAGCGGAAGTGGGGAAGGCGGCGGCCATCCGAACCCGAGTTGCCGGACGCCCCGCGCGGCCCCTTTTTCGCTCTTTCAGGCGTCCCCGTTTCTCGGAGACGGTTGGCCCGCCGCCTTCGGGCGGATTACAACCCTGGGATTCGGCCGATTCAAGCATCTCGGCCGGATCGGGGGACCTCCTCGCTATACTCGCCGGAGACCAAGCATGGGAAGAGCGCTCGTTCTCAACGTGTCCCAGCAGCCTCTGGCAGTGGTCACAGCCAGGAGGGCAGTGGTCCTCGTCCTGAAGGACAAGGCCGAGGTCCTGGTGTCGAACGGGATCGTGTTCCACTCCGAGCGGTTCGAGGTGGAAGCCCCCTCGGTTCTGCGGCTCCGGTATTTCGTGAAGGTCCCGTTCCGGGCCCAGGCCCCGCTGACCCGCCGGGCCGTGTTCGCCAGGGACGACTGGGCCTGCCAGTACTGCGGGGCGCCGGCAGAGAACCTGGACCACGTCGTGCCCAGGTCCAGGGGTGGGACCCACACCTGGGAGAACGTGGTCGCGGCGTGCCGCCGGTGCAACTCCAGGAAGGAGAACCGACTGCCTGAGGACGCCGGGCTTCGCCTTCATCGCGGGCCGTTCGCGCCCGCCGACGGGTTCCGGCTCTCCCTGGGCCGCCTCGAGCCCGAGTGGGAGCCCTTCCTCCCCTTCGCCGGCCGCTCCGCCGGGCGCACCGCCGTCTGATCGCGGCGCCGCGGCCACACCGTTCGCCCCGCCTGTCTTCCTCCTGGCCCTCCCATACTTCTCCCTCCTGCCTTGACTTGGTGGAGTGGTAGTGGCATAAGTGTGGGGCTCAGTGGAGGAGAAGGGGAGGAACGCGCGTGGCCGAACTGCTCGGCACGCACAGCTATCAGCTGGACACCAAGGGCCGGATCAGCCTGCCCGCCCGATTCCGTGAGGCGTTCACGGGCGGCGTCGTCCTCACGCTGGGCCAGGACGGGTGCCTGTTCTGCTTCCCCAGGGCCGAATGGGACCGGCGGGCCGGCGAGGTTCGCGAACGCCCCCTGTCCGACGCCGGAGCCCGGGCCTACGCGCGGATGTTCTTCGGAAAGGCCGAGGCGGTGGACCTCGACTCGCAAGGACGCCTGGTGATCCCCCAGCGTCTGCGGAGCGAGGCCGGGATCCGGAAGGAGACCGTCGTGGTCGGGGTCTACGACCGGATGGAGATCTGGGACCGGGAAGCCCACGACCGCTACGAGCAGACCCACGGCGGGGCGTATCAAGCCGGGGCGCTCGATCCGGGAGGCGTGAGATGAGGGGACCATTGTCGAAGGAGGTCGGCCAGAGCCTCCAGCTGATCCTGTTGTCCGCCGTGACCACGGCCGCCTATCTCGGCCTCGGTCTTCTCGTCGTGCGGTTCCTGGGATGAGGGGCCGCGTGTGGGCGAGCAGCGGGAGCGGGGGCTCGAGCACGAGCCGGTCATGGTGGACGAGGTCGTTCGGCTCCTGGGGGGCCGGGGGACGGTGGTCGACATGACCGT
>DASWJF010000172.1:0-5873 GCA_036397275.1 Actinomycetota bacterium | reverse complement strand
GTCCCAGAGCCAGGTCCGCTACTACATCTACGGCTTCCTGTTCGTGATCTTCGACGTCGAAGCCGTGTTCCTGTTCCCGTGGGCCAGGGTGTTCGAGGGCCTGGGGTACCAGGCCGTGGTGGAGATGGCCATCTTCATCGGAATCCTCGCCCTCGGCCTCCTGTACGCCTGGCGCAAGGGGGTGCTTCGGTGGGCCTGATCGAGCGGACCCCCCTCCCCGAGCTCCAGCCGGTCAAGTTCATCTTGAACTGGGGGCGGCGGTACTCGCTCTGGGTCATGAACTTCGGCCTGGCCTGCTGCGCCATCGAGTTCATCGCGGCCTCCACCTCCAAGCACGATTTCATCCGGTTCGGGGTCATCCCCTTCGCGCACGGCCCCCGCCAGGCCGACCTGCTCGTGGTGGCGGGGACGCTCACCGACAAGATGGCCCCGGCCCTGAAGCGGGTGTACGACCAGATGCCCGACCCGAAGTACGTGATCTCCTTCGGCTCCTGCTCGAACTGCGGCGGGCCGTACTGGGATTCGTACTCCGTGACGAAGGGCGTGGACCAGATCGTCCCGGTGGACGTGTACGTGCCTGGGTGCCCGCCCCGGCCGGAGGCCTTGCTGCACGGGATCGTGAAGCTCCAGGAGAAGATCGCCAACGAGGACATCAAGGAGAAGTGGAGTGGCAAGCTCACGACGCCCGCTGCCACCTCCTGAGGTCGAGGCGCGGCTCCGCGCGCAGTTCGGCGACGACGTCCTCGCCTTCGAGGACCAGTTCGGCCACGCCGTGGTGACCGTGACGCGGGAGCGGTACCGCGAGATGGCCATGTTCCTCCGCGACGAGCCCGAGCTCGCCTGCGACTTCTGCGACTTCACGGGCGGGGTGGACGTGGGCGATCGCGGCTTCGAGGTGGTGTCCCACCTCTATTCCACGACCCACCACCACAACGTCCGGATCAAGGTGCCGCTGGAACGAGAGGACCCGGTCTGCCCCACGATCTCGGACATCTTCCCCACGGCGAACTGGCACGAGCGGGAGACCAGTGAGATGTTCGGCATCGGGTTCCAGGGTCACCCCCAGCCGGTCAAGCTGCTGCTCCCCGAGCCCTTCGAAGGCCACCCTCTCCGCAAGGACTTCCCCCTGATGAGCAGGGAGGCGAAGCCCTGGCCGGGCGCCGTGGAGGGCGAGGAGGAGGAAGAGGAAGGGTGATCGCCCAGGCCGGCGAGAGCATCTTCAACCAGTGGTTCTCGAGCTACTGGCTGGTGCTGGTGGTGAAGGCCGCGGTCGTCCTGGGCTTCTTCCTGGTCGCGCCGATGGTCGTCGGCTACGCCGAGCACAAGGTCCTGGCCCACATGCAGAGCCGGCTGGGGCCGATGTACGCGGGGCGGTTCCACGGGTGGGCCCAGCTCGTGGCCGACGGGGTGAAGTTCATCCAGAAGGAGGACATCATCCCCAGGGCCGCCGACCCGTGGGTGTTCTCGCTGGCGCCGGCCGTGGCTATGGTCCCCTACGTCGTCCTGTTCGTGGTGATCCCGTTCTCGCCGGAGATCTTTGCCCTGAACCTCGACGTGGGGATCTTCTTCGTGCTCGCCATGTCGTCGGTCAGCGTCATCGGCGTGCTCATGGCGGGGTGGGCGTCGGCCAATAAGTTCTCGCTGATCGGCGCGCTGCGGGCGGCCGCCCAGCTCATCGCATACGAGCTCCCGCTGGTGCTGGCGACGGCGGCCGTGGTCATGCAGGCCGGGACGCTTTCGCTGATCGGGATCACGGAGGCCCAGGACCGGTACTGGTTCGTCCTCACCCAGCCCATCGGGTTCGTGATCTTCCTGGTGGCCTCGCTGGCGGAGCTGACCCGGCCGCCGTTCGACATGCCGGTTGCCGACTCGGAGATCATCTTCGGGGCGTACACCGAGTACACGGGCCTGAAGTTCGCCTTCTTCCTGCTGGCCGAGTACGGGGGCATCGTGGCCCTGTCGGCCATCGCGTCGGTGCTGTATCTCGGGGGGTACCTGGCGCCGCCGCTTCTCGGGCTCATCCCCGAGCCCCTGTGGATGGCGGCGAAGATCGGCGCGCTGTCGTTCTTCGTGATCTGGCTGCGCGCCACCTATCCGCGGCTTCGGGAGGATCAGCTCCAGCGGTTCTCGTGGCTGTTCCTGATCCCGCTCACGCTCGTCCAGATCATCGTGGTCGGCCTGGTCAAGGTCGCGGTGAGGTAAGGGGGAGGCTGTGGCCGTCGACGAGCGGGGCGCACGAACGCCGCCCGAAGCGGGCATGGCGGTGGGGCAGGGCCTGGTCAAAGGGCTCGGCGTCACGCTGAAGCACCTCCTCCACCCCGCCGTCACCCAGCAGTACCCCGACGAGAAGCCGGACCTGCCGCCCCGGACCCGAGGGGTCATCGCGCTGAAAGAAGCGAACTGCACGGTCTGCTACATGTGCTCGCGCGAGTGCCCCGACTGGTGCATCTACATCGACGCCCACAAGGAGACCCACGAGCCGGCCTCGGGTGGGCGGGCCAGGTCGATGAAGGTGCTCGACCGGTTCGCCATCGACTACGCGCTGTGCATGTACTGCGGGATCTGCGTGGAGGTCTGCCCGTTCGATGCGCTGTTCTGGAGCCCCGAGTTCGAGTACGCCACGTTCGACATCGTCGAGCTCACCCACGAGAAGGAGAAGCTTGAGGAGTGGACCTATACCGTCCTCCCGCCGCCGTCCATCGAGGAGGGGGCCGAACTCCCGGCGGAAGTGGCTCCAACTCTTGCGGCGGTTCCTTCGGTGCCGCCGGCCTCTGCCGCTCCGACCCCCGCGGCTCCTTCAGCAGCTGCGACCCCCGCTGCACCCGCAGGCACGGCAGAGGGTCCGGCGGCCGCCTCCGTCGCCGCCGCGCCAGCAGCTCCCGCGGAGCACCGGGAGGTCGCGCCGGACCAGGAGACCTTCGACCGGTTGCTGGCCGAGCTTCTAGAGAAGGGTACCGACCGGCGGGTGGCCGAAGGGCAGGCCCGGCGGGGCGCCCTGATCGCCGCGCGTAAGAAGGCGGATGGGGCCACGTAGGGGATGAGCGCGCAGGAGTACGCCTTCGTCGCGCTCGCCCTGGTGGGGACGGTGTCCGCGTTCCGGCTGGTCACCGCGAAGAACGTGGTCCACGCCGCCTTGTACCTGGTCGTGACGCTCTCGACGGTCGGCGCGGTCTACCTCCTGCTGGCCGCGGAGTTCGTGGGCTGGGTTCAGATCCTGATCTACGTGGGCGCCATCGTGATCCTGTTCCTGTTCGGCCTGATGCTCACGAAGGCGCCCATCGGACGGGAGGCCCTGGACAACCAGCAGCGAGGGATCGCCCTCCTGATCGGCCTGATGGTGTTGGCCGGGCTGGTGTTCCTGATCCAGGACGCGTTCCACTGGAGCGACCCCAAGCTCCGCCCGGGGGTCGGTTCGACCCTCGACCTCGGCGAGTCCCTGTTCCGGCAGTGGGTGCTGCCGTTCGAGGCCGTGTCGTTCCTGCTCCTCGCGGCGCTGATCGGGGCCGTGGTGCTCTCGCGGAGGGACGAGCGCCGGTGATCCGGCTCCCCCTCGTGCTGTTCTTCTCGGCGGCACTGTTCTCGACTGGCGTGTACGGCGTCCTGGCCCGGCGGAACGCGGTGCTGGTGCTGATGTCGATCGAGCTGATGCTGAACGCGGTGAACGTGAACCTGGTGGCGTTCTCGCAGCTCTGGCAGGACGTGACGGGACAGGTGTTCGCACTGTTCGTGATCGCCGTGGCCGCGGCCGAGGTCGGGATCGGCCTGGCCATCGTGATCCTGATCTACCGCAACCGCGAGACCATCTCCGTGGACGAGGTGAACCTCCTCAAGTGGTAGTCGCCGAGACCGTCCTGGCGACCGACCCCGGGATCCTCCGGTTCGCCTGGCTCATCGTGGTGCTCCCCTTCGCCTCGTTCTTCTTGATCGTGTTCTTCGGCAAGCGGATGCCCTGGAAGGGGGTGGAGTTCGGCGTCCTCGCCGTCGGTGCCGGGCTCGTGCTGTCCCTCCAGGTCCTGTGGCACTTCGTCCAGGACGGCGGCCCGTACGAGCAGGGGCTGACATGGGCCCCGGTCGGCCCGTTCACCCTGGAGATCGGGCAGTACGTCGACGGCCTGACCGCAGTGATGTTCGTAATCGTGACCCTCGTCTCGCTCTGCGTGCAGGTCTACTCGGTGGGCTACATGCGCGGCGACGTCCGGTACACGTGGTTCTTCGCGGCGCTCTCGCTGTTCACCGGGTCGATGCTGAACCTGGTGGTGGCGAACAACCTGTTCCAGCTGCTCGTGGGCTGGGAGCTGGTCGGGCTGTGCTCCTACCTCCTGATCGGGCACTGGTGGGAGGAGAAGATCAACTCGGACGCCGCCATCAAGGCCTTCATCACCACGAAGACCGCTGACGTGCCGTTCCTGTTCGGCATCTTCACCCTGGTCTTCGCCACCGGCACGTCGAACATCCAGGCAATCTCTCACGCCGCCGAGGCCGGGCAGATCACACACACGCTGCTCGTGGTCTCGGCGCTGCTGCTGTTCGCAGGGGCCATAGGCAAGTCGGCGCAGTTCCCCCTGCACGTGTGGCTGCCCGACGCCATGCAGGGCCCCACCCCCGTGTCCGCCCTGATCCACGCCGCCACCATGGTCGTGGCCGGCGTCTACCTGGTCGGCCGGATGTTCGCCGTCTTCTCGTCGGCGGGCTCCGGCATGACCTTCGTCTCGACCATCGCGGCGATCACGATGCTGATCGCAGCCCTTCTGGCCATGGTCCAGGACGACATCAAGCGGGTGCTGGCCTACTCCACGGTCTCCCAGCTGGCGTACATGATCGCGGGGCTCTCGCTGGGGGAAGAGGGCTATACGCCGGGCCTGTTCCACATGTTCACCAACGGTTTCATGAAGTCCCTCCTCTTCCTCGCTGCTGGGTCGGTCATCCATGCGGTGCACTCGAACAACATGAGCGAGATGGGCGGCCTCCGCAGGTCGATGCCGATCACGTTCTGGACGTTCGTCATCGGGGCGGCAGCCCTGGCGGGGGTCCCGCCGTTGGCCGGATTCTGGTCCAAGGACGAGATCATCACGATGGCGTTCAAGACCGGCCACTACGGGCTGTGGGTCGTGAGCATGCTCACGGCGGTGCTCACGGCCTTCTACATGACCCGAGCGGTCCTGCTCACGTTCACTGGCGAGTACCGCGGCCGTGGCCATCCGCACGAGTCTCCACCCGTGATGACGGGCCCCCTGCTCGTGCTGGCCACCGGGTCGGTGTTCGTCGGGTTCTTGGGCGCGCCGCAGCTGAACGCATTGTTCGCGGACTGGGTGCACTTCGGGCCGGCCAAGCACGAGCCGTTCTCCTACGGGTTCGCGGCGGTCTCGATCCTCGGGGCTGCGGCCGGGCTCCTGGCCGGGTACAGGCTGTACGCCCAGTGGCGCGAGCGCGAACCGCTCCACGCTCTCGGGCCCGCGTACACGGTCCTCGAGAACAAGTACTACCTGGACGACATCTACTTGAGGGGCGTCGTGCGGCCCATCCAGTACACGCTGTCGGCCGCCGTCTCCTGGTTCGACCGAACCGTGATCGATGGGATCGTGAACGGCGTAGCCAGGCTCACCCGGGGCATCTCGGACGGCGTGCACGGGTTCGACCTCACGGTGATCGACCGGGCCGTGAACGGCATCGCGCAGACCGCCGGGTTCACCGGCGGGATCCTGCGGTACATCCAGTCGGGAAACGTCCAGCGTTACGCGGCCTTCCTGTTCGCGGGGGTCGTGGTGATGGCCATCGTGATCACCAGGATCTGACCGAGATGCCGGCAGAGAGGGAGAACGGATGAACAGCGGGTGGGAGGACTGGGCCATCACGATCGCCACGTTCCTGCCGCT
>DASWJF010000171.1:0-3986 GCA_036397275.1 Actinomycetota bacterium | reverse complement strand
CGAGGCGGACCGGATCATGGCCGCGACACCGGCAGAAGCGGCTCAACTGGTTGGACTGTACGGTGCGGACCCCGACCGGATCCGTCTGGTGCCCCCGGGCGTGGACCACGCCCTGTTCTTCCCCCGGCCTCGGGACGAGGCCAGAGCTCGGCTGCACTTGACGGGAGTCCGGCTGGTTCTGTTCGTGGGACGGCTTCAGCCTCACAAGGGGCCCGACATCGCCATTCGGGCCGTGGCGGAGGCGGTGGCGAGGGATCCGGCAGGGACGAGCGACGTCGTCCTGGCCGTGGTGGGCGGGCCGAGCGGGCCCGGGCACGGCGTCGAGGTGGGCCGGCTGATGGACCTGGCCGGCGCGCTCGGGGTGGGCGAGCGGGTGATGTTCTTCCCGCCCCAGCCCCAAGCCCGCCTGGTGGACTTCTACGCCGCGGCCGAGTGCACGCTGGTCCCTTCTCGCTCGGAATCCTTCGGCCTGGTGGCTCTGGAGTCCCAGGCCTGCGGGACCCCGGTGGTGGCGGCGGCCGTGGGCGGGCTCCGGTACCTGGTCGAGGACGGCGTGACCGGGTTCTTGGTGGAGGGGCACGACCCTGGCGACCACGCCGAGCGGCTGCTCGAGCTCCTCCGCCACCCCGGCTCTGCACGCCGGATGGGGGAAGCCGGAGTGGCGCTCTCGCTCCGGTTCTCCTGGGACGCCACGGCGGCCGAGATCCTGTCGGTCTACCGCGAGCTTCTCGACGGCCGAGTCCCGGGTCCGGCAACGGCCGGACGACGCGCGTAACGCCGTCGAGTACCGCCGCGTTGTTGGCATTCTCCCGATAAACAGGACCTCGGAGGGGCGCAAGCGACTCTAAACGACCTCCAACGGAATCGCTTGCAGTGCAGCCCTTTCGGAGACCGGGTGTCTCGCGTTCGCCGAACGGACGCGTTCTTGTCACACTTTGTCCCGAGCCCGCTAGCAGCGCATATGGTGTGTGACCTGGGGGTTCGTCGGCTTGACGGTGCATTGGGCCGCCGGTACATTTCGCCTCGCTCCGAGCAGCCGATGCGGCTGAGTCAGGGAACCGAAGCGGGGAGCCCTGGGAAAGCTGTAAGGCCAACTGGACGCACCTGGTCGTACGGTCGGGAAAGCTAACTGGCTGTGCGGGCGGGGAGGTTCGGGAGGCTCCAAAGCCCAACGAAAGGCATCTACCGCCAGGAAACCGAGACAGCGGCGTCCGGGTTGCTCGGAGCACTTGAGCCCGAGGGGCTGACGGTGGTTGGAGGCTTCGGCCTCTGGCGAGCCGAAGGTCCCTCGGGTTCTTTTCTTTCCCTCTTTCCCTCGCTTGAGGGCTCAGGCGCGCGCCTGTACCGTTCGGCCCCATGGGTGCGCCGGCGTGAGCGGACCGATCCTTCGAGGACCCGTCCTCCGCGTCACCCAGGCCCGCTGGTTCCGGTGGATGGCGACGCGGACCCGGTTCGGCCGGGTGGTGGCCTCGCGGTTCGTGGCCGGGGAGCACCTGGACGACGCGGTGGCCGCCGCCCGGACGGTGGCCCAAGCCGGGATCGGGGCGATGCTCGACCACCTCGGGGAGAACGTGGCCGCCCCCGAGCAGGCCGCCTCCGCCGCCAACGCCTACGTCCGGGCACTGGATCGGATCCGGGACGAAGGGGACCTCGATTGCATGGTGTCCGTGAAGCTCTCGCAGCTCGGGCTGGACTTCTCGAGCGAGCTCTGCCAGTCGCACCTGGAGCGAGTCGTGGAGGCGGCGACCCCTGCGGCCACCGTGCTCATGATCGACATGGAGAGCGCCGCCTACGTGGACCGGACCGTGGCCATCTTCCGCGAGCTCCGGGAGCGGCACGACCGGGTCGGCGTATGCCTCCAGAGCTATCTTCGGCGGACCCCGAACGACATCGAGTCGCTGCCGGGCGCGTCCATCGTCCGGCTGGTGAAGGGGGCCTACCTGGAGCCTCCGGAGGTTGCCCTCCCCGGGCGACGGGACGTGGACGCCGCGTTCGCCCGCTGCTTCGTGCGGCTCCTCGACCTCGGCCACACGGTGCACCTGGCGACGCACGATCCCCGGCTCCTCGAGGGCGCGAGGCGCCACGTCGAGCGGACCGGCCGCCCCTGGTCGCGGGTGGAGTTCCAGATGCTGTACGGGGTACGGCGGGATCTCCAGGCCCGCCTGGCCCGGGGCGGCTACCCGGTTCGGGTGTACATCCCGTACGGCACCGAGTGGTATCCCTACCTCACCAGGCGTCTGGCCGAGCGACCTGCCAATATGTGGTTCTTCCTGTCGAACCTGATGAGGAGCGGGAGATGACCGGTCGCAAGGTTGCCTTCCTGGGCGGAGGCAAGATGGGCGAGGCCCTCGTCTCCGGGCTGATCCGATCGGGCGGCCGGAACGTGGACGAGATCATGGTCACGGCGCGGCGCGAGGAGCGGGCCCGGGAGCTCGCCGAGCGCTACGGAGTAGCCGCGACGCTCTCCAACCCCGAGGCCGTGGCGTGGGCCGAGACACTCGTGCTGATGGTGAAGCCACAGGACATGGAGGCCCTGCTCGGCCAGATCGCAGACCGGGTGACCCCCGAGCACCTGGTGGTCAGCTTCGCCGCCGGCATCCGGACCTCCTTCGTGCAGAAGCACCTCGCCGCGGACGTGCCGGTGGTGCGGGTGATGTCGAACGTGGCGGTGCTGGTGGACGAGGCGATGTCGGTGGTGGCCCCGGGGGCGCATGCCGACGACAAGCACCTGACGGTGGCCGAGGAGCTGCTCGGGTACGTGGGGCGGGTGATCCGGCTGCCCGAAGCGCATCTCGATGCCGTCACCGCGACGAGCGGCTCGGGGCCCGCCTACTTCTTCCTCCTGGCCGAGGCCATGATCGAGGCGTGCATCCTGCTCGGCCTGTCCAGGGACGTGGCGACGGAGCTGATCATCCAGACCATGCTCGGCTCGGCCAAGATGCTCCGCGACACCGGGAAGCACCCCGTGGAGCTCCGCGAGATGGTGACCTCGCCTGGTGGCACCACGATCGCGGCCATCCGTCACCTCGAGGAGGCGGGCGTCCGTGCGGCCTTCCTCAACGCCATCGACGCGGCCCGGCACCGAAGTGCCGAGCTGGCCCAGGGCGGCGAGGAAGACGAGGCCTAGCGGTGGGGCGGGGGGACCGGGCCAAGGTTCGCTGGGCGCACGACCGGGAGCGGAAGAAGAAGGGTCGCGAGAAGCGGACGGCCGCCGGGCGCTCCGCCGGGCGGAAGGGAAAGAAGAAGTAGGCGGCAGTCAGACGGGGCGGGCGATCCGGGTCCGGAGGGTCCCGATGCCCTCGGCCTCGAGCTCGATCTCGGCGCCGGGCCAGATCCGGTGCTCCACCCCGGTGACGGCGAACGGGCTCACCGCGAAGGCCTCCCCGGCCGCGAGCTCCTCCAGCCGGGAGGCTGTGGCCACCTCCTCGAGCAGGTCTCGGGCCGCTCCGTTCAGGTTCCCCTTCGCCCACTCCTCGCCGTCCACCCGGACCGTGACGAACACGGTCTGGGGGTCGAGCTCGTCGGGGGTGGCGATGCACGGGCCGATGGCCACGGGAAGCCCCTCCGGCCTCGGCGTGGGATCCCCGCTCGCGTCGCGCAGGGTCCAGTCGCTCACCAGGCTGTAGCCGAACACCGCGCCGGCGGCCTCCTCACCACCGAGGTTCCGAACGGGGCGCCGGAGCACCGCGACCACCTTCGGCTGGTAGTCCAGCCACCCGCCCCCCTCCGGCCACGCGACCTCGTCGTCCGGGCCGGCAACCGTCCGGACGCCCTCCACTGCGCCCCGGCTGCGGAGGGATGTGGGGAGGAGGGGCGCCACCAGGCGCGCGCCGGCGGCAACGAATGCGGCTGCCTCGTCTCGTTCGAGGGCGGCCCGGGCGGCATCGAACACGGTGCCCCCGTTGCTCGCAACCAGGGCCTCCATGGTGGTGGGGAAGGCCGGATGCCCGACCAGGTCGGGCAGGTCGACCACCTCACCCTCAAGG
>DASWJF010000170.1:0-12536 GCA_036397275.1 Actinomycetota bacterium | reverse complement strand
ACGATCGCGCGCGCCAGGTTGGGGTCGGCCAGGAAGCTCTGGCCGAGAGCCTTGGAGGGATGGATCCCGTGGCGGGCGGCGAGCGCCTTCAGGGCCGCCCGGCCGAGACCGGAGCTACCAGGTGAGGCGGACGTCCATGACCCCTTGGCCGAGCGGCGCGAGGGCCGCGAAGGCCTCGTCGGAGAGGTCGATGACGCGTCCACCGAACGGTCCACGGTCGTTGATTACCACGTCGATGCTCTCGCCGGTAGCGAGGTAGGTCACCGTGACGACCGTCCCGAACGGCAGCCACGGGTGCGCCGCGGTGAACCCCGAACCCGGCGCGAACGAGTACCAGGAGGCCTCGCCGGTCTCGGTGCCGTGGATCGCGGCATCGAGCCGGCCCACCATCCGCCGCTGGGGGACGGCCGATCTGGTCACGTGCCGCGACAGCACGACCCGGCGCACGACCTCGCCGTCCACCCGCTTCACCCGGTACACCACGGTCATCGAACCCGGCTGGCCCCACTGCTCGATGCGGACGACGCCCGGCGTGAGCTCGCCCAAGAACGTGGTGTACGTGCTGAACGGGACGGGGACAACGACCTCCTTGATCCTCACGTCGATGTCGATGTACAGGACCCGCTCGCCGCCGATGAGGGGGGTGCTGGGTGGCGGAAGAACGCGATCGCTACGGTCGGCCCTGATCCCCATGGCCGAGAGGAGTTCCCGGACGGTGGTCGCGTTCGTGAGCACGTCGTGAGCCTTCCCTATCACGACGACCCGCGCGTCCACGATCCGGGTCGGCCCGACCGGCGCTCCTGCGGAGAACCAGCTCTCGGTGAGCTCGACCGCCAGCTTCGCCGACGGTCCGCTCCCTTCCACCACCCAGACCCCCACACCTTGCGAGACCTGAAGCAACGGGCTGGTGGACCCGTCGGTGTCCACCACCACGGTCATCCCGTCGGACAGGGGCGTCCCCGGCGGGGGCTCCACGTGACCCTCGAAGTCGAGGACGATGCCCTGGGCGTCCAGGAGCTCCCCGACGTTCGCGCTCAGGGTCCGGACCGGCTCCGGGCTGCCATCCAGGACGAGGGTGACGTTCTTCTCCAGGGCCAGGTACAGCGACCCCACGGCGAGGGCCGCGACGGCAAGCGTCGTGTGGCCGATCGCGTGGCGGATCCGCAGCCTGCGAACCCGGGTGGGACGAATCCCCATCCTTCCCCCTGCCGGAAGAAGGCTTCGGGGGGAGGCGGCACAAGGCCGGACCGAAGCCTCCATGAGCACTAGCCCCGCACGCTACCAAACCCTCAACCCTCGATGCAAACTTGAAAGCGAACGAGCGTTCGAGGCATTTTCAGCCCTCGTCCGCTACTTCAGACGACGAAACGCGGCCCTCGCGTTGGCCGTGGTGGCATCTCGAACGGTCTCGAAGGGGAGCGCCCGAACCCGAGCGACCTCCTCGACGACCGCCCGGACGTGCGCCGGCGTGTTGTCGCGACCCCGGTAGGGCTGTGGAGAAAGGAACGGGCTGTCCGTCTCGGCCAGGATCCGGTCCATCGGCACCGCGGCGGCCGCATCTCGGAGGTGCCCGTTCTTGGGGTAGGTGATGTTGCCGGCGAAGGACAGGAAATACCCGCGGGCCGCACATTCAACGGCGATCTCCGCATCGCCGCTGAAGCAGTGGAGGACGACCCGCTCGGCCGATCCCTCATCAAGAAGTCGAAGGGCGCCCTCCCACGCGTCCCGAACGTGAACCACCACTGGAAGCCCGGCCTCCCGGCTCAAGGAGATGTGGAGACCGAAGACCCGCTCCTGCTCCGCTCGGGGCGAACGCATTCGAAAGAAGTCGAGCCCGCACTCGCCCACCGCCACGACCAGGGGGTTCGACAGCATCTCCTCGATCTCCGCCCCGGCAGCGGGGTCGAACCTCGAGGCCGTGTGGGGATGCATCCCCGCGGTGGCGAAGACCCCCCGGAACGATTCGGCGAGCTCCAGGGAGGCCCGGCTGGTCTGGGGGTCGATCCCCACGCAGATCAGGCTCTCCACCCCGGCCGCTCTCGCCGTCTCCACCACCAGGGATGGCTCCTCGTCCAGGAGGAACAGATGGCAGTGGGTGTCCACAGCCCCGCTCTGCACCGGTGCTTTTAGGTTGGCGTCGCTCATCGGGCGCCCACCATAACGGCTCTCAACCAGCGGTCGAAACACGGAGATCTTGGCGCACCCCGGTCTGCACCCCGAGTCGAGGCGCGGGGTCTCACGTGAAACGCGATCGGCCCGACCCTCACCTAGGAGTCGAGGCGCGGGAAGAGGGCGTCGCCCTTGGCGGCCCTCGTCCCGGCCGCGAGCCCGCCCCAGGCGGCGTCTCCGGGCAAGCGTTGGGCGGACAGCGGCTCGGTTATCCCCAGCTGCTCCCACAGCCGGGCCGCCGCCCCCGGCATGATGGGAGAAAGCAAGACGGCCAGGATCCGAAGGGTCTCGGCGGCCGCGTACAGGACCGAGGCGAGCTCGTCCCGCCTCCCCTCGTCCTTGGCAAGCTGCCACGGCTCCTTCTCCACCAAGTACCGGTTGGCCCGGGTCACGACCTCCCACACCGCCGCCAGGGCGGGGGTGAGGGCCACCTCGAGCATGAGCCGGTCGTACCGCCTCACCACGCCCGCCACGAGGACCGGGAGGTCAGCCTCGGCTCCCGGCGCGGTCGCCTTCGGCACCTCCCCGTCGAAGTAGGAACCGAGCATGGCCAGGACCCTGCTGGCCAGGTTCCCCAGGCCGTTCGCGAGGTCGGCGTGGTACCGGTCGTTCATGGACTCCCAGGAGAAGGACCCGTCCTGGCCGAACTGGATCTCCCTCATGAAGTAGTACCGGTAGGCGTCCACGCCGAACTGGTCCACCAGCTCGAACGGGTGGATGCCGGTGGCGTTGGTCTTCGACATCTTCTTGCCACCCACCGTGAGGAATCCGTGGGCCCACACCTGGGTCGGCGGCTCCACCCCGGCGGCCATCAGCATGGCCGGCCAGTAGATGGCGTGCTGGCGGAGGATGTCCTTCCCGATCATGTGGACATTGGCGGGCCACATCCGAGCGAACCGGTCCGGGTCCGAGCCGTACCCGGCCGCGGTGATGTAGTTGGTCAGGGCGTCGAACCAGACGTAGTTCACGTGCGCCGGGTCCCACGGCAGCGGGATGCCCCACCGGAACGACGTCCGGCTGATCGAGAAGTCCTGGAGGCCGCCGCGGATCAGCGCGAGGACCTCGTTCCGCCGGACCTCCGGCTCCACGGATCCGGGGTGCAGCTCGTAGTGCTCGAGGAGCCGGTCTCCGTAGGCCGAGAGCCGGAAGAAGTAGTTCTCCTCGCGCATCTGCTCCACCGCCCGGTCGTGGATCGGGCACTTGCCCTCCACGAGGTCGTCCTCCGTGTAGTACAGCTCGCAGGACACGCAGTACAGGCCCTCGTACGTGCCGAGATAGATGTCGTCCCGGCCGTTGTCGTGCACGGCGTTCAGGAGCTCCGCCACGGCCGCCTCGTGCCGGGGCTCGGTGGTCCGGATGTACCCGTCGTAGGCGATGTCCAGGCGGGCCCACACCTCCTTCCACCGGGGCTCCATCGAGTCCACCCAGTCCTGCGGAGACATGCCGGCCGCCTCCGCGGCCCGTTGGAGCTTCAGGCCGTGCTCGTCCGTGCCGGTGAGGTGGAAGACCACCTCGCCCCTGAGGCGGTGATACCGGGCGATGAAGTCGGTGGCGACGGCGTTGTACGCGTGCCCGATGTGCGGCACGTCGTTCGGGTAGTAGATCGGCGTCGTGATGTAGAAGACGTCCCCGCCCATGGTCGGGCCATTCTAGGGTTACCCCGGCGGGGCCGCGGTTTCATCGCGCCCGGGGGCTACTGCGGGCCGGACGGAGTCCCGACCAGCCCGCGGTAGATGGCGTTCGCCGAGCCTCCGCGCTTCCGGGCCACCTCGGCCGCCGCGTCGCGCTTGCGCCGGCCCGCCGCCACCAGGGCCCGGGCCTCCGCCACGAGCTCCTCCAAATCGAGGGCCTCGGGCTCGCGGCTGCCCTCGATGACCACCACGACTTCGCCCCGAAGGCCCAGGTCCTGGACGGTGCCCAGCACCTCAGAGACCCGGCCCCGGATGACCTCCTCGTGGAGCTTGGTCAGCTCCCGGGCGATGGCGACCCGCCGGTCCCCCAGCTCCGCCACCACCTCGCGCAGGAGGGCCACCACCCGCCGGGGCGACTCGAACAGCACGAGGGTCCGAGGATCGCGCGCCACCTCACGCAGGCGGAGGCGCCGCTCACCCGCGCGACGGGGCAGGAACCCCTCAAACGCGAACCGGTCGGCGGGGAGCCCAGACACCACCAGCGCCGACACGGCGGCGGTTGGGCCCGGGACCACACGGACCTCGATCCCCTCCTCCACGCAGGCCCGGACGAGGCGGTGGCCGGGGTCGGACAGCCCGGGCATCCCGGCATCGGAGACGACGGCCACGTCACGGCCCGAGCGGAGTTCCTCCAGCAGCGCGTCGGTGCGCCGCGCCTCGTTCCCCTCGAACAACGAGACCATCCTGGCTTCGATGCCGAAGTGGGCGAGGAGCCGGCCGGTTCGCCGGGTGTCCTCCGCGGCCACGAGGTCCACGGCCCGCAGGGTCTCCCGGGCCCGGTCCGTCATGTCGCCGAGGTTCCCGATCGGCGTTCCCACCAGATAGAGGGTTCCCGTCACGGGATCGATGGTGACACGGTTCGGGGACGTCGAGGGCCGCCCGGCCTGAAGGGATGACCGCGCGGGTACAGTGACGAGCCCCCATGGCCACCAAGCCGGCCCACAAGGACTACTCGGGGACCCCGCTCCCGAAGAAGCTCGGCATCAAGGAGGGCTCTCGCGTCCTGGTGGTAGCGGCCCCTCGGGGGTTCGCCCTGGGAGACCTCCCAACCGGTGCCGAGGTGGCCCGGCGGGCGACCTCGGCACCGCTCGACGTGGTGGTCGTCTTCGCGACGCGGCGGAGCGACCTGGAGAAGCGGTTCGGGTCTCTGGCGGAGCGGCTGGACGCGGCGGGGCGCCTCTGGGTGGCCTGGCCGAAGAAGTCCGCCAACATCGACACCGACCTCACCTTCGACGTCGTCCAGAGGGTCGGCCTCGACGCCGGGCTGGTGGACAACAAATCGGCCTCCGTGGACCAGGCGTTCCAGGGGTTGCAGTTCGTGTACCGGCTGAAGGACCGTCAGGAGCGCTGAGGGCGGGACTCCCGCCGATCGCAACGCTCACGCCGATCGCAAGCCCCTCGCATACCATCACCCCGTGCAGACCCCCCCGGCGCAGGTCGAGGCCCCGGCCCCCGCGGTCGCCGCGCCCTCGGCGCTTGCGGCCGTCCGCCGGTTGGTGAACCGGCCCGTCGTGGCCGTCGTGGCGGTGGGGCTGATCGCGGGCGTCCTCCGGTTCACCAACCTCGGCTACCCCCCGGGCCGGGTATTCGACGAGATCTACTACTCGAAGTCGGCCTGCATCTACCTGGGCTACTCGAACCAACGCTGCGACATCGCCAGCAAGGACGAGAAGTTCTGGCGCAACGACAAGAACGACACGGGAGCGTGGGTGCACCCGCCGCTCGGCAAGTGGACGATCGCCCTGGGCGAGCTCGCCTTCGGGACCGACGCCTCCGGATGGCGCGTCGCGTCGGCGGCTTTCGGGACGGGCTCGGTGGTGGTCCTCGCGATCATCGTGCACCTCCTGTTCCGCAGGCCGGTCTGGACGTTCGTCGGCGGGCTGCTGCTCGCCACCGAGAACCTGAACTTCGTCCAGTCGCGAGTGGCGATGCTCGACGTCTTCGTCACGTTCTGGATCGTCCTGGCGTTCGCGTTCCTGCTCCTCGACCGGGGCTGGATCGAGCGTAGGACGCCGCCCCCGCCGACCGGATCCGTTCGCGTGCCCTCCCCGCTGCTCCGGCCGTGGAGGATCGCCGCCGGGCTGACCCTGGGGGCTGGCGTGGCCACCAAGTGGTCGGGGGTGACGGCGATCGCCAGTGCCGTGGCACTCTCGTTCATGTGGGAAGCGGTGCGCCGCAAGCGTTCCGGAGTTCGCCGGCGGGTGTGGAGGACCATCCAGTGGGAGTCGTTCCCCATCGTGTTGTTCCTCGTGGCGGTGCCCGCCGTCGTGTACCTGGCGTCCTACCTCGGGTGGTTCGTCCATTTCGGGTTCCACTTCGATGACTGGATGAAGCTCCAACGGGACATGGCGGGGTACCACGAGAACCTCCAGACCATCGACCCCCAGACCCACGAGCCGGTCCACCCGTACCTGGCCCAGGCGTGGAAGTGGATCCTGCTGTGGCGGCCGGTGCTGTATTTCGCGCGGTACGGCGACGACGTCCGCAGGGTGATCTACGCGAACGGGAACCCCGCGATCTTCTGGGGGAGCCTCCTCGCCATCCCGTACGTGGCGTACGCGTGGCGACGGAAGCGCGACTGGCGCGCCGGGTACGTGGTCGTCGCCATCGCCGCCTTGTACGTGCCGTGGTTCCTGGTTTCTCGGCCCCAGTTCTTCTTCTACGCCGCGCCGATCACCCCGTTCCTCGTCCTTGCCTGCGTGTACGCCCTGAAGGACCTGTCCGAGGCGCACATCGCGGGATCCCGGTCCCGTCCGTGGCTGCCCGTTGCGGTGGGCTTCGTGGTCGTCTCCGTGGCCCTGTTCTTCTTCTTCTGGCCGGTGATGACCGGCGGCCCGTTGTCCGGCCCGGCCTGGTCCGCGCGGACCTGGTTCCCGAGCTGGGTATGACGTGACCCCAGGTCATGGTGCCGTGGCCGATCCGGTCGCGCCTCCCGGCTAGGATTCCCGCCGATGCCCACCGCGCACACGTTCATCCCCATGAGCGACGGCATCCGCCTGGCCGCGACCCTGTATCTCCCCGGAGGCGAGGGGGCGTGGCCGGCCATCCTGGAGGCCCTCCCGTACCGAAAGGACGATCTCACCGCCTCGTATCGGCCCGAGTACGTCCGGCTGTCGGAGGCAGGCTACGTGGTGTGCCGGGTGGACGTCCGCGGCACCGGGACCTCGGAGGGCCTGGCCGAGGACGAGTACCCGGAGATCGAGCAGCGCGACATGAACGAGATCGTCGCGTGGCTCGCGTCGCGGGAGTGGTCCACCGGCACGGTCGGGATGTACGGGACGTCGTACTCCGGGTTCAACTCGATCCAGGTTGCGATGACCCGGCCGCCGGCGCTGAAGGCCATCATCCCCATCTACGCCACCGACGACCGGTACGCCGACGACGTCCACTACTTCGGCGGCGCGCTGAAGGCCCTCGACCTCGTGGACTATCCCTCGTACATGACCGCGATGAACGCGCTGCCGCCCGCACCATCGCTGTACGGCGAGGGATGGCGCGAGGTCTGGGAGAAGCGCGTGCGCGAGAACGAGCCCTGGGTGATCCGGTGGCTGACCGAGCAAACGTTCGGCCCGTACTGGCAGCACGGCTCGCTCCGACCGAACTACGAAGCCATCGAGGCGGCCACGATGATCGTTGCGGGGTGGGCCGACGGCTACACGAACAACTCGCTTCGCACCATGGCCGGGCTGCGATGCCCGAAGCGCCTGATCCTGGGGCCGTGGGCCCACGCCTCCACCGAGACATCGCTCCCCGGACCGAACGCCGACCTCGTGCCGGAAATGCTCCGATTGTGGGACCGGTGGCTGAAGGGCATCGACAACGGGGTGGACGAGGAGCCGCCCATCGTGCTGTTCGTCCGGCGTTCCACCAAGCCCCGGCCGGACCTGGCGGAGGTCCGGGGCGAGTGGCGGTCCGAGCCGGGGTGGCCGCTCGAGCGAAGCAAGGAGCTGCCGCTTCCGCTCGGCGACACTGTCACGCTCGGGCGGTCCCCGGCCGAGCCGGACGTGCTCGAGGTCCCGCGGCGACGTGGGGTGGACCGCGTGGATCTCCTGTGCGGGGCACCTGCCGTACGGCCAACCCCAGGACCAGCGGCCCGACGAGGCCTTCTCCCTCGTGTACGAGTGGCCGCCGCTCGACGAGGAGCTCGAGGTCCTGGGCCACCCTCGCCTGGACGTGACCCTCTCCTCGTCGGCGCCCGTGGCCTTCCTCTCGGCCAAGCTGTGCGACGTTTTCCCCGACGGCACCTCGGCCCTGGTGACGCGGGGACTGCGCAACCTCACCCACCGGGAGTCCCGCGAGCATCCCTCGCCCCTCGAGCCGGGGTCGCCGTACCACGTCACGGTGGAGATGGAGGTCACCTCGTGGGTGTTCGAACCCGGCCACCGGATCCGGCTCGACCTGGCCGGCACGGACTGGCCGAACGCCTGGCCGCCCCCCGCGCCGGTGACCCTGAACGTCGAACGGGGCGGGTCGGCCCTCGTCCTTCCGACCGTGGCGGGGCCTGCGCCGTTCGTCCTTCGCCCGATCCTGTCCCCATCCACCAGGCCGCAGGAACACCACCAGTCGGCCAAGGGCAATACGAGCCAGGGCGTCGTGTGGCGGATCGAGCACGACGTCCTGGAGGTGGAGACCCGCGCCGTCGCCGGGAGCTCCGGCGTGACGGAGGCCGAGGGAGAGCGGCCCCGGTTCCGCGAGGTGTGCGAGGGCACGGTGGCCGTCTCGACCGACGACCCCGGCCACGCCCGGGCCGAGTCGCGTTCCGCGTTCACCATCGAGTGGCCCCAGGCGACGGTCGCCTCCGAAGCGCGGCAGGTCATCCGGAGCGATTCCGAGGCGTACCACCTCACCGTCGAGCTCGACGTCACGGAGGGCGGCGAGCCACGGTGGTCAAGACGGTGGAAGCGGCGCATCCCCCGCACGCTCCAGTAACGGCGCAATCTCCGTCCAACGGTTCGCCAACACGTCCCCCCTAGCCTCGTCCCCGGCGCCGGACGTCCCGGCGCGCGAAGGGAGTGACGAGCCATGCGCAGGAACCTGTCCGTCGTCGGGGCGACCGCGGCGCTGGTCGTGATGGTGGCCGGCGGGATCGCCGGCGCGCGAGCGTCGTCGTCCGGCGCAGCTCAAGGCCAGACCATGACGGTGGTCCAGCGCGCCCCCGACCAGGCATTCCAGGACTTCGGCGCCCCGGGGCCGACCCCCGGCGACATCCTGGTCTTCCGGAGCGCCCTGTTCGACGAGACGAACACGACCCCCCTGGGCGACCTGCACATCCAGTGCGTCGTGAGCTTCGGGAACAAGGCCGTGTGCGTGGGGATCTTCTCGTTCACGGGCAGAGGACAGCTCTCGGTCGACGCGCTACCCGAGTTCCCCCTTCCGGCCACCGGGATCGTCACCGGTGGGAGCGGCGAGTTCGAGCGGACCCGAGGCCAGGCCGACATCGAACCCCAGCCCGACGGGACGACCGTGATCACGTTCCACCTGTTCGGCTGAGGGAAAGACACGGAGGTCGCCGATCTCCGCCGCCTGAGGCGTCTAGGCGTGGTCGGCGGGGCGAGTGTTCATCCGGATGCCGATCGAGCATCGCTCGCCCCGCCGGGGCCCCTCCACCATGTGGAACGGCCGTCCGTCCCGCCGCCCGGCCAGGCCGGGGCCTCGCAGCAGGGTCAGGCCACCGGGGGCGGCCTGCCACCGCTCGATCACGTCGCCGGAACGGTCCCGGCACACCGTGAACGGCGCGGCGCCGTGGACGGTGACCACGGTCACCAGGCGCCGGTACCACTTGCCGTCGAGGTGCGGGGTGATGCCGATCGAGCCGGGCCGGTACAGGCCCACGCCCGCCTCGTTCGGCCGCCACGTCGCAAGGCCGCGGATCCCCCGCCCGTGCGATCGCACCACCGCCGAAAGCTCGTCGCGGAGCTCGGCCAGGACCGGGAAGCCGTCCATGGGATCGGGGACGTCGTAGCCCTCGATCTCCTGGCGGACCTGGCCGAACGAGTCCTCGAACCGCTGGAACTCGCCGCCTCGGATCTCCCGCCAGAGCTTGCGGCGGAAGGCGTCGTCGAGCGCCTCCGGCACGTGCGCGTGCCCGCGTTCGGCGGTCATCCGGAGCGCCCGGCGGAGGTCCAGGCCGGAGACCAGCGCCATGGCTACGCCCCCGGGAGGTGGTCGCGGAACAGGAGGTACCCGGCCCCGGCCCCCACGTCGAGGAGGAAGTGGGCGATCACGATGGGCCACGTCCGGCGGGTCCTGACGAAGATCAGGCCGAACAGGATCCCCAGCGCAACGTTACCGGCGAACCCGCCCCATCCCTGATAGAGGTGGTAGGACCCCCGCAGGAGCGCGGACAGTCCGATGGCCCCCGCCTGCGAGACTCGGAACTGCTGGAGCCTCATGATGAGGTACCCAACGACGATGACCTCTTCGGTGAGCGCCGCCTCGGCCGCCCGCAGGAGCAGCACCGGCACCGTCCACCAGTGACCGAGCGGCGGCACCGGAACGACGAACCGGTTCACGCCGAGGGCCACCGAGCCCAGGTACACGCCGATCCCCGCCACGGCCACCACCGCGAACAGGACCGCACCGGACGCGATGTCTCGGCGTGGCCGATCCCATGCCATCCCGATGGCTTCGGCCCCTTCTCCGTTGCGCCGCACCAGGTACAGGACGAGCCACACCGGCGCCAGGCCGAACGCGACGTTCGCGAGTTGCGTGGGGAGCCCGACCCGGGGAACGACGAAGACGGTCGCGCCCTTCACCGGGGCAGAGGTCAGGCTGATGATCGCGTACACCGCGCTCGCCAGGAGCGAGAGCGACAGGACGACGAGGACCTCCTCGAGCAGCGTTCGTTGGGAAAGCGGCGCTGGGGCCCGGTCGGAGGAGCGGGACGGCGCGGCCATGGCCAAAGCCTACGCCGCCGGCCGGCGGCCTCAGGAGCCTGG
Organism: Actinomycetota bacterium; assembly: GCA_036397275.1. Lineage (GTDB taxonomy): Bacteria > Actinomycetota > UBA4738 > UBA4738 > HRBIN12 > AC-69. The sequence continues at coordinate 1,738 of DASWJF010000170.1, read as the reverse complement.
GATCGAGGGAGGCCGGCGCCGAGCCCCTCGGCCGGAGGGGTTGACAGGCTGGGCGGCACAAGCTACCTGGTAGCGCATGGTAGCCCCGGTGTCCGACGGCCTCCCCTCACAGCTCAGACGCGGGGTCCTCGAGTACTGCGTCCTCGCGCTCCTCCGCGACGGGGAGCGGTATGGGTTCGAGCTGGTCCACACCCTCGGCGAGATCGACGGGATGGTGACCTCGGAAGGCACGCTCTACCCGCTCCTGGGGCGTCTTCGCCGGGAAGGCGTGGTCGAGACGACGTGGCGGGAGTCGGACGCCGGCCCGCCGCGGCGGTACTACCAGTTGACGGCCAAGGGGCGCGCTGCCCTGGATCGGTTCACGGGCGAGTGGACGCGATTCCGCGATGCGGTCGATCGCGTCCTCCAGCAAAGGAGGAGCAGATGATGACGGCCACCTCGAACCGCTTGATCCGCGATTACCTCGACGACTTCCGGTCTCTGACCCGGGACTTGCCGAAGCGTCGGCGGGACGAGTTGCTCGGTGAGATCGAGGCCCATATCGCGGAGGCGCTTTCGCCTCAGCCATCCGAAGCCGAGATCCGAGCCGTGCTCGATCGCCTGGGAGACCCGGAGCAGATCGCCGCGGAGGAACGGGAACGCCTCGGCATCGTTCCGAAACGCGCCGGGGCGCTCGAGTGGATCGCCGTGGTGCTCCTCCTGATCGGCGGCATCGTCGTCCCGGTGATCGGATGGATCGTGGGCGTCGTGCTGCTGTGGGCCTCCAGCGTGTGGACGGTCCGCGACAAGCTGATCGGGACGCTCGTCGTCCCCGGCGGCCTGTTGCCCGCCCTCTACTTCACGGTGGCGCCCGTGTGGGTGACTAGGGAGGTCTGCCGGGGAGTTCCTGTCCAGGCAGGTCCTGGCCACGTGGGTCCTGGCGGAGCGATCGTGTGCACGGCTTCGCCAACGGCGACGGGGCGCGTCCTGGGCATCGCGATCCTGGTGGTACTCGCCGTCGCCCCGGTCCTTACAGCGATCTATCTGGCACGGCGCGCCAAGAGAGCCACAGTGGCCGGCGCTTGAGCCCGCGACGCCTCAGGCCACCACCTCGACCATCATCAGCTCGGTGAGGGCCTCGGCCTCCAGCGTGATCGCCGGTTCGTCCGCGATCTTCGCGGCGTCGCCCGTCCCGAGCTTCTCGTCGTTCACGCGGAGCACACCGTCGATCACGTACAGGTAGGCGCCGTGGCCGGCGTCGAAGGCGTGCTCGAACTTCGTCCCGGCGTTCATCGACGACACGTATACCGCGGCATCCTGGTGAACGAGGACCGCGTCGCCGCCCTCGCCGGAGATGGCCTTCAGCAGGCGGTCGGTCCGATCCTGTTTCGTGAACGCCTTCTGTTCCGCCTCGGGCGGAAGGCCGCGCTCGGCGGGCATGATCCAAAGCTGGATGAACCGGAGCGGCTCGGTGTCGGAGCCGTTCTGCTCCGAGTGCCACGCGCCCGAGCCGAGCGTCATCCGCTGCACGGACCCGGCCGGGAGCATCCCCGGCGGCCCGCCCACGTCGTCCTCGTGCCGGAAGGTCCCCTCAACGACGTAGGTGAGCCCCTCGATGTCGCGGTGCGGGTGGAGCGGCCAGACCGCGCCGGGGATCAGCCGGTCGTCGTTGAACACCCGAAGCGTGCCGAATCCCATGTTCGCCGGGTCGAAGTACTCGTCGAACGAGAAGTGCCACCGGGCGCTGAACCAGCCGCCA